>CALAVA010000262.1 GCA_937892025.1 uncultured Bacteroidales bacterium | reverse complement strand
GCTTGAATACCATATGGAACAATTCCGGCAGCGCTTTGAAAATCATGCCCAGAATCTGACGCTGAACGAACGGCACGAACTGGCGCAAATTTTGCGCAGATACTATGAATTAATCAACAAGATGTTTTTGGAAAAGTAAAGAAGCAGGCGGTCTGATTTATACGTGGTCAGACCGCTTGCTTTTTTTACTGTGCAATTTGCTTCCCTAAATCATTAAAAAACGATTTCGTTATACGGCCAAAAATGCCTTTCTGTCCCTGATAGGAATCATCGCGGAGCCGCAGTTCATCACGCGCCATCACGCGCTTGTTAGTCTTGGAATCAAATACCTCAAAGCGCAGGCGGACAGTGGATGTATAGATGGTCTTGGGCGGATGATGAACGGGAACCGTATAACTGTAATCCTCCTCTATCTTGGAGCCATTGGGCAGTTTCTTCGTCCGCTTGGCATGTTTGGTTTCCCAGGATGTATAGGCCTCCCGGATATAGGAGTCATCATGCCACTTTAACAGCTCTGCCTTGATGTAAACATCAGCCGCTTCATTGGGATTATCCGGTGAAATATTTATTGCTGATAATGAGTTTTTGAGAACTGTATAATTGATGCGATAGGTGCCAGTTGCAACGATAGGAAATTTTAAATAAGTGTTATTGTAATTTATCCATTCATTACAATAATTTTGTCCAAAACTGAAAGATAGGGTAAAAAATAATGTTATGCACAAAATCAAAGACCTTATTTTCTTAAAAAAAAACATGTTGTTTTATAAATTTTGAGTAAGACTATTGTTTTTTTTAAATTTATTTATCATAATCTTTAAAGAAAAAACATGGGAATATAATGCCATAGAAACATCTCCCACATCGCAAAAGGCATAATCAAGAAGGACAACATTTTTAATATTAACGCCAACTCCGAGATTGATTTGACAAGTAAAATGTTTTTTGTTTTCAAAATTAGGTTCAAACTGCATATTTCCTAAGCCACTGCGAATGAAAATTATATTTTTATAACCAAATTCTATTCCAAGGTGAGGGTTGATATTTAATATTTTACTGCTGATAAGTTCATTTCTTTTGCCATCAAAACTCATATCTAAATCCATAGTTGCCATAAAAGTGAATCCTTTTCCCAAATCAAAATCTCTGCCAAATCCCAACATCAGGCGAGGCAATGTTGATTCTAATCCATTTTCAGGTAAGGTATTGCCTGTTTTAATAAAAGTTTCTGTCATTTCTTCACTTAAATTAAATGTCCAAGCATTAAATGTACTTGTCAAATCTTTGACTACTAATCCAAAAGACCATTTTTTCAATCTATATTGCAAACCGGCATCCAAACCAAAGCCCCATGCTCCGGCAAAATCACCTATACGTCTTCGTATAATCTTAACGTTGGCTCCGAAAGTCAAACCCTTTACTTGTTCAAAACTTCTGCCATAAGATAATAATATTCCCCAGTCGGCTGCTGTAAAATATGAAATTCTATCATAATTTACATTCCCTTGATTATCTATCAATTGTGTCGTATTTGGAATGCCATCAACTCCAAATCGCAAAATGGTTAAACCTACAACTTGATTTTTATCTATTCTTGCTGAAAAAGCCCCATAGTCATACTTGGCAATACCTGCAAAATATTCTGCATGCATAAGAGATAATTGGTAGTTTTTTTCTACAAAACCTAAACCTGCAGGGTTCCAATAACCAGAAGTAACATCATTACATAAAGCCACTTGAGTATTGGCTAAAGCCAAACCTTTGGCTCCAACCCCCAAAGTCATAAATTCATTACTATATTTTGATTGTCCAAATAAAAACAATGGAACAAACAAGAATATAATGATTATTTTTAATCGCTTTATCATGACTTTTTTTTATTTTTCTTAACACAACTTATTTGTGATAATAATTTGTGTTTATTATAAGATTACAAAGATATAATTTTTTTGTTAATGAAAAACATACGCTTCTTAAGTGAAAATATAAACAGATAAAAATTTTTCTATTTGTTTTTCTGTTGATTGATTATTTTGACAAACTAATTATAACAAGAATACTCCTAAAAATGGAGTTTTTAATTCTTATTTTTCAAATAACAAATGATAGTCTGTATCTTGTTCTGTAATATAGTTGCTATAATCTCTATAGAACCATTGTCCATTTTTTTGGAAAAGCCAATTTGTTAATTCTGCCTTTTCGTTTCCTTCACTTAACACAAAAGAAGTCAATATATCAAAACTTTTAATCAGATTCCATTTACCTTCTGTAATTTCATACACCCAACAACTATTCAAATCGCTCCATTGTGCCAATGATGGCACAATGGCTATGGCGGTTTTTTCCTGTTCCTTTAATATACTGCAATACATTAAAGATGTGGCATATCTAATATGCAATGGTTCAATGTTTTTCAATCTTAAGACAAGTTCTACTTCGTTGTCTTGATACCAAGAAATAGCATCTATGTTTTCAGTAGGAATGCTATCAAGAAACCGTTTTTGTTTTTCTGACCACAATAAAGCCACAAGGGTGTCTTTTGTTTGAACCGAAAGATAATTGTCTATCCATTTTTGTGGAGAATAAGGCATCCAATTTGATTGATTTTGAGTGTTTTTATTTTTTATATTGTCTTGTTCGGGAATGTCTGTTTTTCCTTCATGTTTGTAATTACATGCCAATAAACAGATTGTACTTAAGACTAATAAAATTGTTTTATATCTCATAATTTTTCTAAAAAAAATGTTTCAATTACTTATTAACGCAGAAGAACATAAAAAAAGTATAAATAGACTTAAGTTAAGTGCTATAAATTCATCATTTTAATAAAAAACAGATATGTTTTTATTGCAAACAAAATCGCCTATTTCATTTTAAAACAAATAATTCTACCAATCTTTTTTTTGCGATTTTTGGAGGATAAGGCTACAAGAAGAAATTTTTAATTGTCTTTTCTAAAGAAGTCCTTAAAATCTCAAGTATTATTATGCCATCACTTTGCTTAATTTTACTGTTCTCTAACACCTGCATACAAAACAAGGCAGAGAAATTTTTTATCAATGTATCGTCTGTTTCTTTAAATGCGCTTGCAATTTCTTTAGCGTAATTGTTTTTAGAGAAGAATTCATGGGAGTTTTCATTTGTTTTTTGTTGCATTGAAAAGCGGTAAGGAATTAGTAACATTATTATTTCCTCCAAAAATTTATTTTTAGCCGAGCGAAAACATACAGCAC
>CALAVA010000261.1 GCA_937892025.1 uncultured Bacteroidales bacterium | reverse complement strand
AGAAAAATAGCCAAATTGTTTCAACCACATTTTTTCAAATTGTTTTTTGTGGTTGTTTGTAATGTTTTAGCAACGGTTTTATCGTTGTTCTCATTTTCGGTGTTGGCTCCTTTCCTTTCGTTGATATTTCATCGAGAAACAATAGTAGAAAAACCAACATTGAATTTGTCTTCAGATAGTTTATTGCAAATGGCTCAATATTATTTGAGTCAGTTTGAAATCGGTTATGGAATAGTACCCGCCTTGTTGTTATTATTGGCTGTAGTTTTTCTTTCTTTTTTTCTATGTAAGTTTTTTTCATATTTATCCATCTGGCTATATGCGTCCATTCGTGTGGCATTAGTAGAACAATATAGATTGAAATTTTATGGTAAGATACTCCATTTGCCCTTGTCTTATTTTGCTACACATAAGAAAGGAGATATTATTTCTCGTGCCGTAAATGATGTGCAAGAACTTGATATGTCTGTATTGGAGGCCGTGCAAAGTCTGTTGAATTATCCTTTGACTATTGTGTTCTATATAGTAGCTTTGTTTTTTATCAATACCAAATTAACTTTGTCTGTTTTTGTTGCATTTCCTATTGCGGCTTTTGTAATTAGTCAAATACAAAGAAAACTAAAATCAAGTTCCAAAAAACTAAAAGAACAACAAGCAGATATGACAGGTAGAATAGAAGAATCTATTTATGCACTGCGGGTGATTAAAGCCTTTAATGTTATCAACGAAAGACAACAAACATTTGCTAAAATCAATCAAACATATACCAAATTGTTTACCAAAATTACCCGATTGAGAGACTTGTCGTCCCCAACAGGTGAATTTTTGGGTACCCTTATCGTTGTATTTATTCTTTTAATCGGTTCTTTATTGGTTTTGAATGCTCAAAATACCTTTTCTGCAGAAATGTTCATCACTTATCTTGTGTTGTTTACGCAAATTATCAATCCCGTTAAGTCTGTGGTAGATTCTTTTGCCAATATCAAAAAAGGTGCTGCCTCAATGGAGCGAATAGAAGAACTATTGGCTGAAGACGAGTGCCAACAAAATATAGGAGAAACAATTACAGGATTTTATGATAAAATAGAGTTTAAACATGTCGGTTTCTCTTATGGTCAACAAGCAGTTTTAAAAGATATTGATTTTACGATAGTTAAAGGACAAAAGATAGCCATTTGTGGAAAGTCTGGCGTTGGCAAGACAACTATAATAGACTTGTTGTTAAGATTTTACGAAAAGGAAAAGGGAAATATATTAATAGACGGAAAAGACATTCAAACGCTGACCATTGATAGTTTGCGGACTTTGTTTAGTGTTGTTTCTCAAGATAGTATTATGTTTAATGATACGATTTATAACAATATTATATTAAACACTTCTGCAACTGAAGAGGAAGTTGTCGCTGCTTTACAAACAGCAAATGCTTATAAATTTGTTATGCAAACAGAACATGGCTTGAATACGAATGTGGGAGATATGGGAAATAAATTGTCAGGTGGACAAAAACAACGTTTAAGTATAGCCAGAGCTTTGTTGAAAAATGCTCCCATTCTCATTATGGACGAAGCCACTTCCGCCTTAGACTCCCAATCCGAACATTTGGTTCAAGAAGCTATTGACAGACTATCCGAAAATAAAACTTGTATCATTATTGCCCATCGCTTGTCCACAATTGTGAATGCTGACCAAATTCTTGTGATGGATAATGGAAAAATAATAGAACAAGGAAACCATCAACAATTACTCAAAAAAAATGGCTATTATGCCCAAATGGTCAAAGAACAATCTTTTTTGTAAATAAACAAATTTTTTTCTGTTTTTTTGTTAATAGTTTATGTAAAATAAATTTTAAACATTTGATAAATAATATTGTATCAAAATATTTGTCAAAAAAAAATAGTTAAATACTTTTTAGCCTATTCCTTTGAATTGTATATTTTTTTTTATACCTTTGCCCTTGTGTTTAATAAATGTAAAAAAAAATAATAATAAAATATGGCAGATAACGTAAAGAAAGTAAGAGTTTTGGTTATCAACCCAGGTTCAACCTCAACAAAAATATCTGTAATTGAATTAGATACAACGACTACAGATGAAAAGAAATGGATAAATACAATTTTTTCGAAGAATATAAAGCATGGTTCGGATACGATAAAGTCATTTGCACGAATTGCAGATCAATATGTTTTTCGTAAACAAGTTATTTTGGACGAATTGGCAGCCAATAGCATTGACGTTAAAACGATGGATTATGTTATCGGTAGAGGTGGTTTAGTAAAGAGTATTCCTTCAGGCATTTATAAAGTAAATGATGCTATGGTACATGATTTAACTATCGGTTATGCGGGGGAACATGCTTGTAATCTCGGTGGTTTGATTGCTCGAGACCTCGCAGAATCTATTGGCTTGGATGCTGCGTATATCGCTGACCCCGGGGTCGTTGATGAAATGGCTCCAATTGCAAAGGTGAGTGGACACCCCGCTTTTGTAAGAAATCCTATTTTTCATGCCTTAAATCAAAAAATGGTTGCACGTATTTATGCAAAACGAAACAACAAAAAATATGAGGACATGAATTTGATAGTTGTCCACATGGGTGGCGGTATCAGCATAGGTGTCCACCAAAAAGGGATAGTTGTTGATGTGAATCAGGCTTTGAATGGCGATGGACCTTTTTCCCCTGAACGTAGTGGTTCATTACCTGTTATTTCTGTTATCAATGCTTGTTTTAGCGGTGAATATACCAAAGACCAATTGAAACAGATGGTTACAGGCAAAGGTGGTTTTGTAGCTTATCTTGGCACAAACGATGCTCTTGAAGTGGAGAATAGAATTAAAGCAGGTGATAAAGAAGCCGATTTTTACGATTCTGCTATGGCTTATCAAATTTGTAAGGAAATAGGTGCCGCTTCAACAGTGTTGAAAGGAAAAGTTGATGCAATACTTTTAACAGGCGGTATGGCATACGGAAAACCATTTGTGGCTAAAATTACAGAAAGAGTGCAACATATTGCACCAATAGAAGTGTTCCCAGGTGAAAATGAAAATGAAGCCTTGGCTTATAATGTCCTTTTGATGATAAAAGGAGAAATCCCTTGTAAAGAATATTAAGAATAAAATTGTTCATTTGCTTTGGTAGAATTCTACCAAAGCATTTTTTTTGGCGTGAGAACTATATTAATTTTAATAAAAAAAGAATTATTGCAAATTTTCCGCAATCCAGTATTGTGGAAATTGGTTACTTTTTTGCCGTTGGCCGAAATGCTGATATTTCCATTCGCAGCAGATATGGAAATAAAGAGTTTGAATATCGCCTTTGTTGATCATGATAGAACATCGTTTTCCCGTGGTATAGAAAATGCCTTTTTAGGTTCACAATATTTTAATGTGGTTACAAATATTGGTTCTTTTAAAGAGGGAGAGTTGGCCATGAAAAAAAACAAAGTGGATATTCTTGTAGAAATTCCACCTAATTGTGAAGCCAAATTGTATCGTGGAGAAAAACCTGACATCAATATAACTGCTAATGCAGTCAATAGTATGAAAGCCGCTATTGGTGTAACTTATTTGCAACAATTGTTCACTGATTATCTTCAAACGACTTTTGGACAAGCAAACAAAGAAAAACTTGACGCACAGCAGGTTACAATCATGACCAGTTATTGGTTTAATGAGAAAATGGATTATAAAAATATTTTTGTCCCCGGTATTTTGGCCGTTTTGGTGAGTATGATAGGGGCAATGCTTTCTACTTTGAATATTGTCAGAGAAAAAGAATTAGGGACAATTGAACAGATAAATATTACACCTATAACTAAAATGCAGTTTTTTACAGGTAAAATAATGTCTTTTTGGTTGATTGGCATGATGGAATTTGCTGTAGGACTATTAATTATGTATGGCGTTTTTGGCATTAGTATACATGGTTCCTTGTTGGCTTTGTTATTGCTGACGGCTATTTTTCTATTAGCTATGTTGGGGTTAGGTTTTATGGTGAGTATTTTTGCTGAAAATCAAGTTCAATCTATGTTTGTACTGATATTCTTTTTTATTGCCTTTATTCTTTTAAGCGGTTTGTTTACTCCATTGG
>CALAVA010000260.1 GCA_937892025.1 uncultured Bacteroidales bacterium | reverse complement strand
ACCTTTGCGAGACTATTGCGGTTTTACGCAAAAACAAGAAAATCAATTTAATAATTTATATAATTCAATAAAAAATAAATTTAGTATGAAAAAAATGTTGTCAATGTCATTACTTTTACTTTTTGTAATGACAACAAGTATGTTGTTTGCTCAAATTCCTATCTCTGGAGCCAAAAAATCAAAACCTTCAAATTTAAGTGCAACCGTTCCTGTGGATAAAAATGTTCGACTTGTTAAGATGGACAATGGTTTAACATATTATCTTCGCGTGAATAAAAAACCGGAAGGTAGAATTCAATTTCGTCTGGTTACCAATGCAGGCTCTATTCTCGAAGATGATTCTCAACAAGGGTTGGCACATTTTTGTGAACACATGGCTTTTAATGGTACCGAACATTATCCTCACAATTCGATGATTTCAGAATTACAAAAAGCAGGTGTTACATTTGGAAGCCATGTTAATGCCTATACGTCTTTTGATGAAACCGTTTATTTTATCAATATGCCCAATACACCAGAAATGATAGAAATGGGTATGAAAATTTTGGATGGCTGGGCTTCAAAATTACTCTTTGACCAAAAGGAAATAGAGGCAGAACGAGGTGTCGTCCACGAAGAATGGCGAGGAAGACTTGGTGCTGCTGACCGTATGAACAAAATAGTATGGCCAATTATGCTCAAAGGTTCCAAATATGCCAATCGTATGCCTATTGGCACCGAAGAGGTGATTATGAATTTTAAACGTGATGAAATTGTACGTTTTTATAAAGATTGGTATAGAACAGACCTTCAGGCTGTTATCATTGTCGGTGATTTTGATATGGACCAAATGGAAGCCAAAGTTAAACAATATTTTGACGGATATACAAAGCCTACCAATCCTAAAGAACGTCAATATTTTACTATTCCTACAAATAAAGAACCACTTATTGCCATTGCAACAGATAAAGAAGCAACTTCTACCACTTTGGAGTTGATGTGGAAACACCAAAAAGCCCCTCAAGGAACAATCGGAGATTATAGACAAAGTCTTGTCCGTCAATTGGCAAATGGAATGATAAATGCACGCTTCTCTGAATTGTGTGAAAAAGTTACCGCTCCAATGATACGTTGTGGAGGTGGATATGGCGGATTCTTAGGTAGAGATTGCGATGCGTTTACCTTGTATGCATATCCTAAAGACAATAAAATACCAGAGGCTGTCAAACTGATGCTAACAGAAATGATTCGTATTGACCAACACGGATTTTTACAAACAGAATTAGAACGGCAAAAAGAAGATTTGTTGGATTCGTATCGTAAATCTGCCAAAGAAGCCGACAAAACCAACTCTACTCGTTTAGCAGATGAATATACTCGCCATTTTTTAGATGGGGAAGTTATCCCAGGAATCCGTCAAGAATATAATTACGCAAAAGAATTTTTGCCAAACATCACTTTAGAAGAAGTGAATGCCGTTGTCGCAGATTGGATAACGGATGAAAATATGATTTTTTATCTTACCGCTCCAGAAAGAAACGATTTGAAAATACCTACAGAAAAAGAAGCCAAAGATTTGCTCAATAGTGTTAAAAATATAAAAACAGAACCATGGGTAGATAATTTCAAAGAAACACCTTTGTATGATAAAAAATTGCCAGAAATTACACCTACCATTACAAAAACAAATACCGCTTTGGATTATACTGAATATACATTGCCCAATGGTATTCGATTTATTGTTAAAAAAACAAGCTATAAAGAAGATGAAATTCAAATGCAATCTTATGCACGTGGAGGTAGTTCATTGTATGAAGATGAAGAAGTTTTCCCCGTTTCTCTATCAGCAGGTTTTATTGACGATGCCGGCATTGGAGATTTTTCCGCTTCTCAGTTGAAAAAGAAACTCAAAGGGAAAAGTGTGCAGATTGTACCAACTATAGGTAATACCACACAAGGATTTAAAGGAAATTGTTCGCCAAAAGATTTAGAAACAATGTTACAATTGCTAAACTTGTACTATGAAGCACCTCGTAAAGACCAAGAATCATTTGATAAAAATATACAGGCCTTACGTACACAATACAAGGCTTTGGCAGAACATCCGCAAATGGCCTTGTCCAAAGTGCTGTACAAAACCGCTTATCCTGACTATAAACGTGTAACCATCATTCCAACGGAAGAAGATTTTGCTAAATTGAATTTGGACAAAACGTATCAAATTTTTAAAGAAAGATTTAAAGACGCTTCTAATCAAATATTTTTCTTTGTTGGTAATATTTCAGATAATGATATTAACACGATTGCAAAATATTTAAACAATTTGCCGACAGGTGGAGAACAAAAAACAGAAACCAATAGAAATATTTTCCCAAAATTAGCAAATGGAATTACGCATGGTGTGGCCTATAAAGGGTCTGAACCTATGTCCATTGTTTATATGTTGGGAGAAACAGAAGGCTTTTCTGCTACGCAAAGAGACCGCCGTATGGCAGATATATTGGGAGAATGTTTGCAAATAACAACAACGGAAATCATTCGTGAAAAAATGGGTGATGCCTATTCCCCTTATGGCACTGCAAATTATGATTTAGAGCCAACACCGAGTGTGTCTTGGATGTTTGTAATTCAATGCGACCCATCAAAAACCGATAAAGTAGAAAAGGCTGCCCTAAAAGTATTGCAATCTTATATCAAAAAAGGCCCTAATGCAGAAACCTTGCAAAAAGCAAAAGAACAATTGATAAAAAGTCGTGAAATACAATTGCAAGAAAATCGTACTTGGATGGGCATTATTTATGGCTCTTACTATTATAATGAAAATCGTGATGAAGTGATTGAAAAATACAATGAATGGATAAATTCTATTTCAGCAGCAGATATTAGAGATTTTGCAAGAAAATTCTTCGATTTGAATCATTATAGTGTAGCAACATTGAAACCAGAAATTCAGAAAAAATAAGTTTTTTTTAATTGATAAAGAATAAATTATTTGAAAAAAAAGACCGATTAATCGGTCTTTTTTTTTCTATTGCCACTTGAATCTATATAAAAATATTCTACCAAATGGTGAATATAATGACTTGAAAAAAAAATTGTATCTTTGCAAATTGTATGAATAAAAGTTGTAGAAAATATATAGGTCGCTTTATTTGTTGTTTTATATTATGTCAATTTACAATAAATTCATTGTTGGCACAAAATCTGCAAATAGGGTCAGATTCTTTGATAATAGAACAATTAGATAAGTTATTGGATTCGTGGTATGCCAAAAATGCGGTCTATCATGAACAATCTCAAAAGCCACATACTTCCAAGCCTATATCTTCTGTTGATGAAGATTCTATAACCATGTTTAGATTGAAGGAACTGACAGATAAAACCGTCTTTCCTATGGTTTATAATAATGATATTAAAAGATATATTAATTTATATACCAAAAGGAAACAGTCATTATCCTTGTTGTTGGGTCTGGCCAAGTATTATTTTCCTATGTTTGAAGAGGTTTTAGACAAGTATAATTGTCCCATAGAACTTAAATATTTAGCTATTATAGAATCAGCTCTCAATCCGAACGCAGTGTCAAGAGCAGGTGCAACGGGTTTATGGCAGTTTATGTACAAAACAGGTAAGTTATACGGCTTAGATGTCAATACTTTAGTAGATTACAGAAGAGATCCCATCAAAGCAACCGATGCTGCTGCTCGCTATTTAAAATATTTGAGTGATACGTTTTTCGGGGATTGGGTTTTGGCAATGGCGGCCTATAATTGTGGACCGGGAAATGTAACAAAAGCTATTGTGCGTTCAGGGGGTAAAACAGATTTCTGGGATTTGTATGATTATCTCCCAAAAGAAACAAGAGGTTATGTCCCCGCGTTTTATGGGGCTTGGTTCGCTATGCGTTATTACGATAAATATGGAATAACCGCCGCTGAAGCAAAGTTCTCTCAAACGGATACTATACATATTCATCATAAAGTGCATTTTCAACAAATAGAGGCTCTTATGGGTATTCCAGAAGAAGAATTGAAACTATTAAACCCTCAATATAAAATGAGTATTGTGCCTGCCACTGAAGATATGGCTATGGTATTGATATTGCCTGCAAATCATATCAATAAATTTTTGCTCATGAAAGATAGTATTTACAATTATAATCCAGACCAATATTTTAAACCAGCCAGAGTTTCTGAAGATATTTTTAATGTGGCTATGTCAGATAGCAGTGGAACTTATCGTATGGAACCCAGACGACATGTAGTTAAAAGCGGTGAAACATTGTCCGCTATTGCAAGAAAATATTCCACAACAGCAACAACTATTGCCAATTTGAATAAAATATCTCTCAATTCAACCTTGCGTATTGGGCAAAGTCTTATTGTCGGTTATAAAAAAATATTTGTTCCAAAACCAAAACAAGATACAGCTGATAATCAAAATGATACATTGATAAATCAAGGTTCTTCTGTCTTGAAAAACACACAAACAGATACCTTTCAATCAATTCTTAGTCCTTTGGATGGGTCTCCGCAATCTAAGGTGGTCGTAGGAGATTCTGTAACAACGAAAACAAGTGATGTAAAACCTGCTGATATGATAGTTCCTTAATTGTTGGAATGATGAATATTTTAGACATATCAAATATAGATATAAATGGGGATATTTTATTGATAGATAAACCATTAAGATGGACGTCTTTTGATGTTGTAAATAAATTGAAATATCTTATCAGACAAACATTTAATCTGAAAAAGATAAAAATTGGTCATACAGGAACTTTAGACCCATTGGCAACAGGCTTGTTGATAGTTTGTGTAGGTAAATATACCAAAGAAATACCTAACATTCAATCATTGCAAAAGACCTATACAGGAACTTTTACACTTGGGGAAACAACAGCAAGTTATGATTTAGAAAAACCGATAGAAAATAGGTTGCCCTATGAGCATATTACTTTGCAGGATATAAAAAAAGCACAACAAACGTTAACGGGAGAAATAGAGCAGATTCCTCCTATGTTCTCTGCATTGAAAATCAATGGGCAAAAAGCCTATGTCAAAGCCAGACAAGAGCAAATCTTACCTATGGAAGCCAGAAAAGTAACTATTTATCAATTTAAAAATACACGTGTAGATTTGCCAGAAGTAGATTTTGAAATTACTTGTAGTAAAGGTACTTATATCCGTTCTATAGCACGTGATTTTGGAGAAATCTTGGCTTGTGGAGCCTATTTGAGTGCCTTAAAAAGGGTGGCTATTGGCGAGTATAAATTAGAGAACGCTTTTGATTTTAGCCCTTTTGTTAATTCTGACAGAATCCATCATGGAAAGAAAAAAGATTTTGAATTATAAATCATGTTAGTGATAGACAATACACTTATTTCTGAAGATATTTTTGACTGCCATTTTTGTTGTGATATGGCCGCTTGTAAAGGTATTTGTTGTGTGGAAGGCGATGCAGGCGCCCCATTGGAAGAAGAAGAAGTTGCTATTTTAGAAGATATTGTGGATAAAATACAGCCGTATTTGAGCAAAGAAGGTAATAGTATAATTCAAAAAAATGGGGTCTTTGATTATGATGTGGATGGATTTTTGGTTACCCCTTTAGTTAATAATGCAATATGTGCTTTTGGAGTCCAAAAAGAAGATAGAATAGAATGTGCCATAGAAAATGCTTTTCTCGATAAAAAAATCAATTTTCAAAAGCCCATATCTTGTCATCTCTATCCAATAAGAATAAACAAATGGAACAATTATGATACTGTAGATTATCATCAATGGGATATTTGCAAACAAGCCATAATAAACGGTAAACAACAGAATATTAGTGTGTTTGATTTTTTACAAGAACCCTTAACTCGTAAATATGGCAAAGAATGGATAGAAAAAGTGAAAGTTTTTCTAAAAATGAGACAACTTTAATGCACATTTTTGCGTCTTTTAAATAGAAAAGTAGTTATGCTGTCTGAAGATGAGCTTATTAAACAATGTAAAAAAGGCGATAGAAAGGCTCAAAAACTATTGTATGACAAGTATGCTCCCGCTTTGTTCGCTTTGTGTCAGCGTTATATGGCAACAATAGAAGAGGCTGAAGATGCTTTTATTACAGGATTTACATTGATATTCTCAAAATTGGATACATACAGAAATGAAGGCTCTTTTGAAGGGTGGATTAAACGAATTATGATAAATAATGCAATCTCTTGTCTGCGAGTAAATGAAAAATATAAGTATCAAGAAGATGAACAATATTTGGAAAATGTGGACTCTAATATGGAAAACCCACAACAAATAATTGAAACACAAGAGATTGTGCAAAAAATACAAAGTTTACCTATCGGGTATAGAACGGTTTTTAATTTGGTCGTAGTAGAAGGATATACTTATGAAGAAACTGCCAAAATATTGAACATCAATATTGGAACAGTTCGCTCTCAATTGAATAGAGCAAGAAAAGAATTACAAAAAAAATTGAAAATGTATAAAAACTAAATGAATATCAATACACAAACGGATAAACAATTTGATGAACAAATAAAAGAACAATTATCTCAATATAAAGTTGTTCCGCCTAATTCCTATTGGGAAAAATTGACATCAAAATTAGATACACTTCCAACGCAGGCCTCTGCACCACATGCGTTTATGCCGACTATGGCTTTAAAGACTACTATAGCCATTGTTTTTGTAGTAGCCGTTGGGGTATTGGTTTTCTTTTTGGTAAATTCAACTGATGAAAGAGATAATGCTTTGCTGAATAATACTATGCCGAATGTGGATACATTGAGTACACAAGAACAAGATAATATATTGAAAAGTATAGAAAATGAGGAAAATACAACTAAAATACAACCAAAACCAAAACCAATTATACAAGCGACATCACCACATGGCTATGTTGATATATCCAAAGAATCAACACCTAATACTTTGATAGCAGAAATAGGGCTTAATGATAGTGTTTTAGAAAGGGAAGATATTTCTTTTGTTGAAAAAAATAATGAAAATCAAGATTATAATAACAATGAACCCAAAGTTCAAGAAACGCCAAAATTTTCCTCACAACAAGTAATTCAGGAACCTAAGGTCGAAGAAAATTTTGTTTGGGAAGAAGATAAAACAGAAATGCCTATATTACCCAATTTGTTTATTCCTAATATTATAACACCTAATGGAGATGGCTATAACGACTGCTTTGAAATTCAAGGAAAAGATAGTACAGGATTAAATCATTTGATTGTTTTTAATGGCTTGGGACGTATTGTGTTTGAGCAACAGCATTATGATAATAATTGGTGTGGAGAAAATCTGCCAGATAACGTGTACTATTATTATTTTAAATTTACTTTTGGCGGAGAGCAATATCTCAAAAAAGGTTCTATTACAATCAAGCGTTGATTCTTTAGTCGTTTTTTACAGAAAATACATTTTTTTGACCATTTTCTTTTAGCATTTGCATTGCCACTTGGTTTTGCATAATATGACTGCCAAAATAATTAATGTCAAAATTAAATGGATAGGCAAACCAATTGTTAATATTCATCTCCAAAAATAGCGTGTCTTGTTGATTGGTAAATAATACTTTTGATAATGATAATGTTATTCTAAAACTATTGTCAATAAATCCTACAATAGAATCTGTGGAAAGGGAGTTACCTAAATAAATTTGTCCTTTCCCTAAATGTATATTCATGGCTTTAAGTGTATCATTTTCTATATATTTTCCATTTAACATCATATAATGGTAGCCTCCTCCTAAAATGGTAGGCCAACTCATGGCGTTTTCAGGAAAATTTACAAATCGGTTTGTCGTATTTTTTTTGTCGTTTATGCCGAAAGTAAATGCTATAGAATCGTAAAAACTATCTTCCAAATCAACATTAAAATCTTGGTTTATTGTCCAATAAAGTGTAGAAGGATAGAATACATCAACATAATGAATGTAGGGAATAAGATATTCTTCGCCATTTTTATAAAAACAAACATCGGATATGAAATATTTTAGCTCGTTGATATAATACTTGTTCCCAACTATGTTTGTATATAAAACACTATCAAGTGCTAATGAACGTTCATCTACAACGTGGCTGAATGCGATTGTGTATGTTGGGATAGTTGGTAATATGGTCTTTTCTCTACATGCTGTTGTGCAAAATAGCATCAATGCTAATAATATGGTTTTATATTTTTTCATACAAAAATTTATGCAAATATATAAATAATTTTTATGAAAAATGACTTTTTATATTTGTGAGTTTTATAAATTCATTTCATAAAATTTTTGTATTGGCAAAAAAATAGATTTCTGAATGGAAGAAAAAAATCTATGCGAGTGCCATAACTATTTCAACAACAATAAGATAAAAAACATCTAATGTTTACTGCCTCATATTTATACAATTTTTATTAAAATGGTGAAATTTATAGAACTCACCTTATGTAACTTTTTTGCGGAAAGTTGCGTATAAGAAAAGAAATGTATAAATCTATGTTTTTTGATATTTTTAGAAAAAAAATGCAAATAATGTTTTTTA
>CALAVA010000259.1 GCA_937892025.1 uncultured Bacteroidales bacterium | reverse complement strand
CAGACGTGTGCTCTTCCGATCTAATCCCCAATCCCCAATCCCCAATCCCCAAAAAATTTTAATTTATTTCTTATATTAAATAATAAATTATGTTTTTATTAGATAATTTATTTTAATAATAAATAAATTAAATATGGGTTGTGAAATAGAAAAATTTCCATGCATTAGAAAAACGAAAGAAGATTTTATAAATCCGTTTTTAGAAAAAGTAAGAAAATAATTTTAATTTTGTCATATATAGAAATTCTTTATTCAACAAAATAAAAGTAATATAAATGAAAAAAAGGATGATAATATAAATAATGAAAGTTTCAATTTTAATTCTACCCCATTTATTACCAATGAATCCAAACTTTTACATAAAAAGCAATTTTTTAAAATTAATTCATATGAAAATACTGAACAGTCAAATACTTCACAAAATTCATTTAACACATCAAAGAATACTTTTTATGTAGGAGAATATCTAAATAAGAAAAAAAACGGAAAAGGTCGTTTAATTTTTTCTGACAAATCTTTTTATGAAGGAAATTTCAAAAATGATGAGTTTGAAGGATTTGGAGTTTTCAGAAATAAAAAATATTTATACGAAGGTCAATTTTCATGTGGAAAAAAGAATGGGAAGGGCAAATTGACAAATTATATAAAAAATTATGAATATGAAGGCGAATTTAAAAATGATGTAAAAGATGGATATGGAACAGAAAAATATTTTGATGGCTCTATATATAAAGGACAATTTAAAAATGATTTAAAAGAAGGAAAAGGAAAGTTAATATCGAAAGATAAAGATAATAATAGAATTGAATATATAGGAGAATTTAAGAAAGATAAATTATATGGGAAAGGAATTATAAATTGGTCTAATCAGAAGCAATATTATGGAGAATTAAATAATAATGAATTATCAGGATTTGGAATATTAAAAGATGAAAAAAGCAAATATATTGGATATTTCAAAAATGATAAAAGGAATGGATATGGGGCTACCTTTTATTCCGAACAGAATTTTGTTATTCTGGGTAATTGGATTAATGATAATATAGAGGGAATAGCTGTTATTTTATCTTTTAATGATAATGATAGGTTAAATACAAACATTGAATTTAGAGATGAAAAAATTGTAAATATGAGTAATGGAGAAATTATAAATATGTCTTTAAGTGATGATGAATTAGATAAAATAAGAGAAGGTGAGGAATATAAAGAAATGATTAATATTTATAAATGTAAAATATCGAAAAAATTAAAGGATTTATGCAATTGATGAGTAATAATATGAGTTTTATTAAAAATACAGTCTGTAATCTCAAAGGCTACTGCAAGGACTCATCATATGCATGCTCACCAAGAGAATATTGGCACTTTAGGGGGGGGGGGATAAAGGGAAACGAGCGATAGGAAATTAAAAAGCACATAGGTTTCTAACCACTACATATTAAATCCCAACCTCTGAAAAGTTTCCCAATCTAACAAAAACTACTCAGAGGTTTTTTTATTGCAAAAAATAATAATAAAAAAACAATCCAAAAATCAATGAAAGACACATTAAAACAAATCGTAACGGCAAAACGGAGTGCTCGAAGAAAAAAATCTTTCGATACAGAGCAAGAAGAGTTAAAAATGGCACGATTTTTGAATACGAAAGAAAACATAATCAATAAAATGGTGGGCTAACTGATGAGGAAAGAAAAAAAAATAAAAAAAGTTGCAGAAAAATTTGTGATATTCAAAAATAGTTTGTATATTCACAATGTTCTTTGAAAACAGATGGGCTGTAAATCAGAACAAAATAGCGGAGTGACCTGATGGTCGAAGTATTATGCATAAGAAGACCATACGGTGGCAATGCGGCCACTGGGGTTCAAGTCCACAACAGTCCACATATAGGTGGTTGGTGTAACGGTAGCATAGCGGTCTCCAAAACCGTTGGTGAGGGTTCGAATCCTTCACCGCCTGCAAGCAAAACCAGTTATGGTCGTATAGCGGTTTAGTACACTATAAGCGGGACGCTAAGAAACACAGGTTCGAATCCTGTCCAAATTGGTTAAAACGCACCTGTGGCCGAGTGGTCAAAGGCAATGGTCTGCAAAACCATACAATCGTTGGTTCGAATCCAACCAGGTGCTCAGAAATATGGAGGCCGTGATGTAATGGTAGGCATAGCAGGGTAGACCTGTCGGGTGTAATAAATTGGCCATGAATAAGCCAGTGAAAGTTCGAATCTTTCCGCCTCCGCAAAAAAGTTCTTTGAAAAACATTGAAGCGTGGTGAAATGGTAGACACGGCGGATGAAATAAAATGCTTACAGTATATGTAAGTTAACAGCAGTGGTAAATTTCGAGGTGAAACCGCTGCCGTATGGCGTTGGAGGTTCGAGTCCTTCTTGACCTACAAAGAAATGGGAGTGTAATCGGTAATTGGTAGCCGCACGGTCTGTAAAACCGTTCCTCTTTAGGACTGGTGGTTCGAGTCCACCCACTCCCACACAATTATGTTCTTTGACATACTGTTTCTTTTAAAAATTAAAACGGGGTGTGGTGCAGTTGGCTAGCACACGGCATTTGGGATGCTGAAGTCGTGGGTTCGAGTCCCGCCACCCCGACAAAATATTTGTAGTTCAACTTGACTTTTTTAGACTTATTGTTATATTTATAATAAAAAGTGTTATGGATGAAAATTTAAAAAAATGCAAAACTTTTAAAGATTTATCGTTTGCAATTTTTGGAGTAGAATATTATAACGGAACAATAAAGAAAAAAATTAATGATTTTTGTCTTGAAAAATTTCAAATTACGGCAAAACAATTGTTGGAAAACAATAAAAAAAATTATTGCTTGTTTTGCGGAAAAGAAATAAATATAGGAAAAAAATTCTGTAATAATTCTTGTTCTGCTTCTTTTAATAACAAAAGAAGGGTTGTTAGTGATGAACAAAAAAACAAAACAAAGGAAATGCTGGAAAAATATAACGAAGAAAAAAGGAACTTGGATGGCATTAACGTAGTTAAAAAAATTAAATCAAACAATAGGTTTTATAAAATAAGGACTTACGAAAACACATGTGAATGTTGTGGAAGTAAATTTTACGGAAAAAAAAGTCAAAAATTCTGTTCTGTCAAATGTTCAAATAATTCTGAAAGTAAAAAAGAAAATAATAAGAAGTTAATAAAAAGAAATATTGAAAACGGGACGTTTGTTGGATGGAAGGCAAGAGGAAAAAATATGCAATCGTTTCCTGAAAAATACTGGGAAAATGTGTTGATTAAGCATAATATTGAATTTAAGAATGAGGTTAAGGTTGGTAGATATTTTCTTGATTTTTTAATAGAAAAAAATGGCGTAAAAATTGATTTGGAAATTGATGGGAAACAACATAAACAACTTGAAATTATTGAAAAAGACGCAAAAAGAGATTCATTTTTAAAAGAAAACGGATATGTCATATATAGAATAGATTGGAATGAAGTTTGTAGTGACGGTGGAAAAGAAAAAATGAATGAAAAGATAAACGAATTTTTAAAATATGTAAAAAACATATAATTGGTGCTCTGGCAGATATGGTATATGCACCGGACTGAATACAGAATAAACTGTAAATTAAACTTCGTGTTGGCGAAGAGGAAAACGCAAGACGCTAATCGTCTAACTCATCGGTTCAAATCCGATACACGGAGCAAATCCGGCTAAGGTGGTTCGAGTCCACTGGGCACCACATAATTTGTTCTTTGAAAAACATGGCTCCATAGTTCAAGGGATAGAACGAGTGCCTTCTAAGCACCAAATCTAGGTTCGAGTCCTAGTGGGGCTACAAAACATGCTCCTATAGTTCAAGGGAGAGAATAGAAGTTTCCTAAACTTTTGATTTAGGTTCGAGTCCTAATAGGAGTACAACTTAAATAATTAGAATATGGGACTTTCATACGGAGAACAGCCCGAACCTTGGATGAACACAGAAGCCCATAACAGGCATTCATCAAGGAAAGGCGCTAAAAAAGAGAGGCATAAGAAACTAAGGAGAGTACCGATTACTCAAGACGTAAAGTCTTTGTTGAAAAAGTGGTCGGGTTTGGAATGGTAAAAATGCAGCGTTAGTACAACGGTTAGTATATCAGCTTGCCATGCTGAAGATGTCGGTTCGATTCCGATACGCTGCTCTAAGGTAACTTTAGATTACCTGAAGGTGATATGTGGCATCCTCAAGTACAATGGGCACACCATACTTTAGATGGTTATCGCTTTCCCTAGGGCGATTTTAAAATAGCACATTAGGGGTGTAGGCGATGTAGTCTAACGGTAGAACGGGGCTCTCATAAGGCCCATACGGAAGTTCAACTCTTCCCATCGCCACAAAAAGATAAGAAAAAAGATTTGCTTTTTACAAATTCAATTTGTATATTTGCAATATCAAAAGTTCTTTGAAAGAATATATCAAGCCGCCCAGTCGGTAGTCGCAGATTACGGTTTGCGATAAAAGTGGTACTTGGAAGCTAATCCGCTCAGTCAGTCGGTAAAAGGTAAGGTGAGAGAGGTCATCTTTAAAACGTCAATTCGTAAGCCTGAAAAGTGATACTTAGCGTTTTCTCAAAAGGACAGAGTTCTTTGACGTATTGTGAAATCTGAATAAATACAACTTCTAAAGGTTGTCTGTAGTGATACACACAACCTTCTTACGGAGGCGTGGCTGAGTGGTTTAAGGCGGCGGTCTTGAAAACCGTTGGCCTCGTAAGGGGCCCGCAGGTTCGAATCCTGCCGCCTCCGCAGTTGTAATTGAAATCAGTCTTAGTAGTTGGTTATGGGATACCATTGTAAAGCGACCATTAAACACTGCAAGATACACCTTGGGGCTATTAAGATTTAATTGCAAGGATTTCAATTGCACTTTTTAGATGGAATCGTCTAATGGATTAGGACACATAGCAAACAAAATGATTTCAGTCGGAAATGAAATTTAACAGCAGAATTTAGCAATGAAATTCCAATTCCGAAATGGTGGTTCGAATCCCTCTTCCATCTCTTGCAAGTTGGGTAGTGGCAGCACACGTAGCGACTAATTATATTTCAGACATGGAATTAGACAGCAATATTTAAAATGCGATGAATTTGGGTTTCCGTGGTTTTGGTTCGACTCCAGACGTCCCGACTAATGAAATACCAAGTGGGCCCTGATATAGCATATTCACAAAAAATGGTTTGTGAAGAAGTCAGGAAAATAGTGGTGAAGATGATTATTCAGTTAATCCTTAACGTTGGCATATCATGGAGCCAACTGTTCGTCTTTGTGTGTGTGACTACGCAAGTCGCACATATTTCGTAATAATGAATCCCCAAGTGGGACCAAATATACAATAGCCTTTGCTATATGGCGTAAAGGTAAAGTTGGGGTAATATAGGTAAAAATGCTTGGTTGCGCCCTAATGGTTGATATATCGTGGTATCAACAGTGTGTTTTTATGTGTGTGACTCCGCAAATCACACAGGTTTCATTTTTATACTATTTATGGAATGTGGGCAAGTGGTGGAATTGGTAGACACAATGGTCCCAAAAGCCATCGCAGAAATGCGTGAGGGTTCGACTCCCTCCTTGCCCACGGTTGAAAAGCCGAATAATAATTAAATTAAAAAAAAAGTATGAAGAGAATTTTATCAGTATTAATGATTGCTTTGATGGCAATTTCTTTGACATCTTGCGATTGGTTTAAGAAGAAAGACGACAATAAGAAAGAGATTGTTGTTGAGAATTTGTTGGCAGAAGATACCAAGTACATGGTAGACAATTATGATACGTGTTTTGTTTATTACGAGACGCAAATTGTTTTAAATAACTACCTTGATGAAGAATGTGATGGCTCATTTGAAAGCATAACAAATGTGTTCCAAGCATTGACACTTGTTGACAGTACACTTCAGCCTACAGTAGTTATCTTCAGTCATGTTGGTGAAATCTTAAGTATTGAAAAGGTTAATGACACTTGGATGGAAGACATTCCAATGTGCAAAGAAGATTTCGTTCTTACATATAAAGATGCCTTCAAACTCATAAACGAAGTAAACTATCCAAAACCACATTCGAGAAATTGCATATTGAGACTTGAAGTT
Organism: uncultured Bacteroidales bacterium; assembly: GCA_937892025.1. Classification (GTDB taxonomy): domain Bacteria; phylum Bacteroidota; class Bacteroidia; order Bacteroidales; family WCHB1-69; genus UBA1205. The sequence goes on along the minus strand of CALAVA010000259.1, from coordinate 18,636 downwards.
GGTCCATGTCCGGAAAACCCTCAATATATTTTTGGGAATAATGAATCCCAATTATATGTTGATGCAATAGACGGTGATGTTAGTGAAACAAGCCCGGCATTCAACTGTCTTGAAGAAGAAGTGGTGGAAATCGTTGAAGAAGTGGTCGAATAACGATTAAGAAATAAAATTAGAAAACCTAACAGCAAATTTTAGTAGCAATCAGGACTTTAAATATTGGAAAAAAAAACGGTTTTCGTTTTTAATAAAAGGTGACGCTTTTAGGATTTTTGCACACCGATAGACAAGCTAAAAATCCGTTTATGCCGCTTTAGCTTCAATTGGTAGAGCAGTGCACTTGTAATGCTCAGGTTGTTGGTTCGAATCCAACAAGCGGCTCAACATAATAAATCTTCGAGGGATTGAGGGTTGGTTTAGTGTTTTGGTTACCGGACGAGGTAAACTGGAACAATAATAAGGAGTAAGAATGAAGCATGCACTTGGCTTACTGTGTAGAAGATTTTTTAATGCGTTGTTAGTACAACGGTTAGTATATCAGATTACAATAATGGCATCATCAGTAGTGTTATTTGGGTTTGCCTCAGTACCCGAACTGGTATAGGGACTACACTTAGGATGTAGCGGCTGAGCCACTGTGGGTTCGACTCCCACCTGAGGTACTGGCGTAAAGAAACAATAGTTAAAACTTTTGAAAAGTCTAACAGCCCAAAGAGGGGATGCACTCAGTAAAGAGGGAGGTGACTAAGAGTATGGCCAAGTATAAAATCGCCGTTTATGGGTGATGCATAACCCATGGATGTTAAATGGTATCGGCACGGGACGCACGTGGCCGTGCTGAAAGAGGTGCGAATCTCAGGCACATCTACCTCAACTATTTAGTGAATAAGGCAAAACATAGACCGTGATTGAATACGAATTGTGCTCACGGTGATGCAAGTTAAGCGGATGTAATTCGTATCATACTTCTTAATAGCCTTGTTTGCGAAACTATGGGTGAAGCTTTGTTATTGAAGCCCTGGATTTTACTGGGAGAAGACGAATGTCCGCCCAAAAACACAGGAGGAACTTGTGAAGTGTTGTGTACAGGCATTTTACGAAAAGGATAAGTAGACTTAGCGGGTTTTACTCCTTTAATGCGGTGTTAGTACAACGGTTAGTATATCAGTTTGCCATACTGAAGATGTATGTTCGATTCCGATACACCGCTCAACAAGGAAACATACAGCAATCTTTCTCATGTTTAAAAATTTGACTGTAAATCAGATTAGGTTATTCGATTCCACAAAAATGTTTCCTGTTTTTATGGGAGTATGGTTGAATGGTTACAATGCGGGCTTGTCACGCCCTGTGGTACGGGTTCGAGTCCCGTTATTCCCGCAATATTGTGGTTTTGAAAAATAAGAAATAAATAAATATTAATAACCTTGTTTGGTTTTGTCCAAATCATCACAGTATGCTTTATCTTGGATTAATCAAACTTGAAAAATAGATTAAAAGGAATTTCACAGCAAGATTCAAAAAGGTTAATACATTTGTTTGTGAAACAAAATATTGTTGGTTCGAGTCCAACTGTGGGTGACTTTTGGTTCCCACAAGGTGAAAAAAAACTATAGATTCCTGTAATCTAAATAATATAAGAAAAGAAGGACACACGTACCTTAAATAAGTACGAAAAGTTAGTGCGTGCCACATAAAGTCGCCAAGCGTCTCAGGGTGGAGGCACGATAGTGAAATGTAAATTTCTTACATGGGGAGTTCATATAGTGGTTTAGTATGGGAACTTGACGTGGTTCTCACGGCGGTTCGAGTCCGTCACACCCCACAATCGGTTTGTTGTTGATAATCAAAGGAAAGTTGAGTAAGACAAGGGTTCGAGTCCCTTATGGTCCACTTAACGGGTGCGCCTTGATGGAACTATTTACCATAATAGTTATACGGTTTATAAAGTACTCAAGGTACAAGACTGAGCATTTTGAAAATGCCTAGTTCTGGCTTAAAATTGTGGTTCAACTCCATGGCATCCGACAAAAAAACATAATATGGGCCATCTTGGAATTGATTGCTAATGAGTACAATGGAAGTAGACATCCGAGATGCCATAAAATAACTGGCAACGAAAATTATGCTTATGCTTATGCAGCAGCCTAAGGCAGCGCATTGAGCAGGTTGGCAGCGAACCAAATCGCTGCAAAATCGTGCCATCGTCTAATTGGTTAGGACGCAACCCTTTCACGGTTGAGATTTACGGGTTCGAGTCCCGTTGGCACGACTTTTTTCGAACTATAACTTATTAACAAATACGTGTTCTTAATAAAAAAAGAACCACACGAATTCATTCGTGGGAGTATGTCATAAATTTATTTGTTATTTTAAAAAATAGTTTGTATATTTGTAATATAGAAAGTAAAAATTCCATCAAGGGCGAAACAATTGGTGGTTAGTTCTATCCCGTTAGTATATCACGGTCATAATGTAGGAGATAAAGAATTGTAAGAGGTTCAGAAGTCGGATGACAAGAAACGATAGTTCACTTTCTTTTTTATGGGCCCGCATGTACCAAGGCTGGCGATGCTCCCTTGCACGGAGCGTGGGAGAGTTCGATTCTCTTCGGGTCCACATAAAGGATGAAGTTGGTAGCGCCACAACGTAACGTAACAAGTCCCTGAAAGGTTCCTTTCAAACTGTGTTCCTTATCGTAGGTAAGGGAAAGTCTTTTGCGGTTTCTATAATGCGAAAGCCGAAATGTTTCAATGGAAGTAAACCGTTTTTTTTATGGGTTTCGACTCCACTTGTCATTTTAGAAAATCCATTTTATGATGTTAGTAACTATTAAATAAAAAATTAAATTTTTCTATACTTTTTTTAACAAAAATGATAACTTTATCAAAATAACAATACATCAATAAGGAATTAAAGTTGATTGACAGACAATGGATTTGTCCTCAATGTAGACATCCAAAATAGCAAGTACAGACCACTTAGTACCTAATGTAAACCGTATAGATATCCATGGTAAGGATACGGCGTAGCAGGAACCAAAGTGTATCCACTGATTAGCGAACCGTGTTGGTAACCAATTTGGTTAAAGGAGAACAGCATCCGATTCCGTGAGGGGCCATAAGGGGATAAGCACCAGGTGAGTAAAGAAATAAATTGCAAGTGCCTATTTTTGCAAACTACCAATTTGAAAAACAATTGGTTTCTCAGCCTTATCTCGTAAATTTACTTGCATTTTTATATGGAGACGTGGCCGAGTGGTTTAAGGCGGCTCTCTGCTAAGGAGTTGGGCCCTTAAAAGCTCCGCAGGTTCGAATCCTGCCGTCTCCGCAAATGATAAATGCTATGCATCCCAAAAGCACTTTGTGCTTGCTACAAAGGACCTCACTACTTTAGTGGTTGGAGTAGTAAGTTTTCAGATTTTACAATATGTTGATAATAAAAAAGCCCCGAATTTTCGAGGCTTTTTTGTTTTTAAGATTCCGTTTCTTGTACTGATTCAATACCAATGAGTTTTGGTTTTTGAGCGGAAACGGTTACGTTGAAAAATATTGAATTTTTTCAAAAAAAATGTATATTAATAATAGGGTGCAATTCATCACACGGCTAAAGCAGTTGACTTTCTTGCACGTTAATCGTAAATTTATTAATTTTATTACCGAATTTTTATATAAATAGTTTGTTTTATAACATATTTTTTTGTATACATTGATAAATGTAATCATTAAAAGTTAAAATATGGAAAATAACAAATTAAGACAGCGTTTTGTAAAGGACTACAATCTTCCTATTAATGTATTTGACACAGAATTGTTCAATTATTATATGGAGCTTTATGATTTTTTTCCCAAGGATAAGTGGGAAAGTCTAAAGAAATTGATTGATGAAAAGTATGACGGAAACATTGAGAAATGGCTTGATTATTGCGCAAAGGTTAGGGATAATGCAATTAATGGCGTTAATGAATCTGAAGAATACAATACATTTAAAGATGAAGATATGTCAAAATACAAATTATCAACTAACATTGGTGAACATAGTTGCTATAATCAGGAAACTGATGGCTGTAGGTTTGTTTCAATTGATTTGAAAAAGGCAAATTTCCAAGCTTTGAAGTATGTTGGCGTTCTTGATGATGAAGATTATGACCATTTTATTGAAAAATATGGTGGCGATGAATATATTAAAGGTAGTAAGTATTTGAGACAAGTTATTTTAGGCAATTTGAAGCCTGATAGACAAAGGACTGTTGAAAAATACATTATGGAAAAGGTAATGTCAATTACTGAACAAGTTCTTCCGATTGAATTTAAGTTGTATTCACAAAATAGTGATGAACTTATATACAAGCAGACAAAAGATAGTTTTTATGGAGATATAAGAATTATTTGTGCTGTTATTGAAAAAGTTGTTCTTGATAATTTCAACATTGAAGTACGTGTTGAATATATTGAAGTCACAAAATTACCTATTGTAAATTGTAATGGAAGTAATGTTGACGCATATGCTCGCAAGAATCTTATCACAAACGAGGAAACTCTTAAAAAGGCTTCAATAACGTTTTATCCACAGATTTACAAATTGTGGAAAGGAATTGAAATTGAAGATAGAGACCTTGTTTTCTATTTCGAGGGTCAATTATGCAGATTTAATAATCCTTTAAAAATCAATAAATAAAATATGGAACAAACACTGAATTATATTAGAATTTTAGGTAACTTAAAAAAGTATCTTCAAGATGAAGGTATGAGAAACACGATTTATTACGAAACAGTGGATTCGTGGTACAAGGCACGTGTTGATGATTTGAAAGAGAATTGTGATATAATAACATTCAAGTCTGAACTTTAATGAAAATATTGGTCAGTAGTGACTTTCATGGGCGTATGCCAGAAGTAAAAGAGCCGTTTGACTTATTTTTGATATGTGGGGATATTTGTCCTGTGGAATGCCACGAAAAAAAATTCCAAGAAGAATGGCTTCAAAATGATTTTATTGAATGGATTAATGGGTTGCCGTTTAAGACACCTTGGAGCAAAGTTGTTATGACTTGGGGAAATCATGATTTTTATGGTGAAAAATGTTCTGAAGAAGATATGTTTATACTTGAAAGACTAACAAATTTCAGGCTTAGAATATTGAGGCATAATTCATATGAATTTGAGTTTCCTGTTAGTGATGGCATTGATTATTTGAAGATTTTCGGAACGCCTTATTGTGGACAATTCGGAAGATGGGCATTTATGGATGATGATGAGACACTTCGTCACCTTTTTACTGAAATACCAGATGATACTGATATTTTAATTAGTCACGATAGTCCAAACGTTTATGGGCTTGGAGATATTACACAAGGATATTGGAAACAATCAGGAACAGGAAACAGGGTTCTTTATGACCATGTATTGAGAGTGCATCCTAAATTGTTTGTGTGTGGACATTTTCATAGTGGAAACCATCAATTGCAAAACATTGATGGAATATATATGGCAAATGTTTCATATATTAACGAAGATTATGAGCCTTTTTGGGATGTTTTAACTATTTATTATGATGAAGAATCACGAAAAATAATAAATTAAAGTATAGATTATGGCAAAAGAGAAAAACCAAATAGCTGAAGCTATAAATTTAATGGCAAGAATGAATTTGTTTGAGGGTCAAAAAGTTGAAAGGCAGGAAGTTAACAATTCACAAATGATAGACCTTTTAAACAAACAAGATGACAACAACGCAGGTTGCTACATTTCAATGATGTATGTAGTTGGTAAAAAAATATATTCGAGAAGAGACAATTTTAGGAGTGATGAGGTAAATGCTGCATTATCAAATTATGGGCCTGAAGGAAACGAGCATTGGTTTCCGCAACTTAGACAATTTATGGATGATGAGAGTTCTAAGAAATTCACTGGAATCGCAGGTGTTATAATGGTAACACGATATGTAATGCACTGGACCACTAAACCGAATTATGATAAAGCATATGGGAAATATAAAGCAGCACTTAGCGCGGCTAGAATGAGACACAACCCAAACCCAAATTTAATTGTAAGAGACGGAACGTTAGGCGATACACATCACACTGTTGATAAGACAGACGTGACAGGTAATTTCCTCGTAAACAATAAAGGTAATTTAGAAAAGCAATTTAATGTTGCTGGAAATCCAAAATCAAAAAGTGAATTTTATGTTGTTGGAGAAGATGGCTCAATACTTGGAAGTATTCCTAAGGATGTTGTTGCTTCTATAACGTCAAAACCAACACCATCAAAAATGGGTGGAGATTATCTTGAAGTTGAAATGAGAGATATTGATGATGCAGCAAAAGAACTTTATTTAAAGGAAAAGGCTGAATTAACAAAATCATTTGTTGCAAAATCTTATTTATGGGACAGAATATTGGCAATTGTAACAACAATAGAAGGTGTTCCTTATTATTTTATTAATAGTGATATTAATGTTGAAGTCAGAGAAAAATCAGGGCTGTTTGTTAAACCTGATAGTTTAAGACAAATTGCATTGGAAAAATTAAACATTGCACTTGGTGAAGCCGATGATTTTGTACAAACATTGCCATCTGAGTAAAATTTTTAATAAATAAAGAAAAAGTCAGTCAGAAATGGCTGACTTTTTTTTGCTTTTAATAAAAATATTTGTATATTAAATAAAAATTTTTAGTTTTTATGATTAGTAAAGAAGATAGATTAAAGTTGTTTGTTAATGAACTTAACGATATTACCGAAGAAAATTTAAGGAAATTTGCTGAAGAGCTTATTTCCAATGCAGATGAATACTTTTTCACTGTTGCTGCTTCAACAAGCGGGAAATACCACCCACAGTTTGACCTTGGTAAAGGTGGACTTGTAAGGCACACAAGATGTGTTGCTTTTTTTGCAAAATGTGAGGCAACTTCACGAATGTTTACCGAGCATGAAACAAACATGTTAATTGTTGCAGCGATTGCACACGATATTAAAAAACTTGGAGACGGAAAAACCGGTCATACCGTTGATGACCACCCAAAATTCGCTGCTGAATATGTAAATGAAACAAACAAGAGGACAAAGTTGTTATCAGCAAAAGACGAAAAGATAATTGCTAATATGGTTCATTCTCATATGGGTAAATGGGGCAGTGAAAAAGGATTGCCTTTGCCACAAACAGAATTGGAAAAATCATTACAAGCTGCTGATTACATTGCAAGCAGAAAAGAATTGCTTGGGTTTGATTTTAGGCCAACAGAAAAAGTTGAAATTATAAAAGAAGATGTAAAGCCTTGTGACTTTGTTGTTGGATTTGGCAAACACACAGGAAAAACAATTAAACAGATATATGAAGAAGGTAAAAAAGGTGATACATATCTTCATTGGATGATGAAGCAAGATGATTTCAACAACCAAGAAACACGTCTTAATGGTATGAAGTACCTTTATGAAATTGGTGAACTTCCTGAAAAGTATTTGAATGAAATCACTGATTATGTTAATTCAAAGTCAGGTGAACAAGAAAACATCGTTGAGCAAGTGAAAGCGGTTGCTGATGATTATTTACCATTCTAATTAATATGTCAAAAGAAAAAGTGTTAAGCGGCTTCATCAACCATTCAGGCGGCGCTATCGGTGCTGATTCATATTGGGGACATATAGGTGAACAATATGGTGTTGTATCAAATCACTATTACTATGGCGAAAAAACACCTGAAGGTAATTTTGAAATATCAGAAGAAGACTATGAAGAAGGTAGATATGAATCGGCTAAAGCAGCAAACTATAATTGGGGATACCAATATTCGACAATGAAAGACAATCGCCTTATAAGGAATTGGGCCCAAGTTAAATACTCTGACGCAGTATTTGCAATAGGACATTTGGTAAGGCCATGTGAAAAAATATCTTACAAGAAAAACGAGACGAGAGTATCTGTAAATGCCTGTGTTCAAGGTGGAACAGGATATGCCGTTGCAATGGCAATATTGCATGGAAAACCTGTTTATGTTTATGACCAAGAGAGAAAACAATGGTACAAAAACATTGAAGGAAAGTGGTTAATTTCTGATGTTCCAGTTCTTACTGAGAACTTTGCTGGCGTTGGTACAAGGGAATTGAACGAATTTGGCAAAAAAGCAATAGAAGATGTTTATTTAAAAACTATTTCAAATATTGGTACTATTTAATGTTTTTAAAAAAAGTAGTGAATTATGAAATTAGCAAGAATAACCGTTTTAAAAAACGGAAAAAGTTTTGTAGAAATTAAAGACTGTTTACTTGGCGAATGGTATTGTGGAAATGAATTTGATAATCAGAAAGATGCAATAAACTATTCAAAATCACAACATTGCATATTCACATTAGTAAATCACGAAAAAGATTGAAATCTGTTGTTATGTTTCAATTTTTTTTGTATATTCACGATGTTTGGCATAATATTTGATATTGCCATTATGTCTAAAATTGAAAAATAAATGAAAAATTTCCCTGTAAATGTAGATGGTAAAGAGTATTGGATTAGCCGGTCCAATGCTGTTGTAGGAATTATCTATAAATACGAAAACGGCGAAGTCCATATCTTGGCAAACAAAAGAGGAAAAGGATGCCCTGATTACGTTGGTAAATGGAACATTCCTTGTGGATATGTTGACTATGACGAAAATATTCTACATGCCGTGTCACGTGAAATCTTTGAAGAAGCTGGCCTTAATGTTCCTGAAAAAGATTGGAGCCTATGGGCTGTTAATAGCGACCCATCTGATGAAAAGCAGACAATATCGTTTAGATTCTATACAATTTATTGGAATTTGTATGGAAATCTCACTTCAGTAAATTCAGAGCCTAATGAGGTTGATGAAATAAAGTGGATTCCATTTAGCGAAGTACAGAACTATGAATGGGCTTTTAACCATTTGTTTGTTATTATGAACTTCATTGAAGAAGTTGAATCAGGTGAATTATCCGAAGGAAAAGTAAAACTATATTAATATGAATATCGAAGAATTTAAAAACTTTGTAAAAAAAGAGAATCCTTTTAAATTGGATAGCATTGATATGGAACACGGCAGAATGACAATCCATAGATGTAATATTAACAAGTATTTAGAACAATATGCTTGCAAAAACGAAGAAGATTTAAATGACACATTATGGTATTCTTACGGGTGTTTGGTAACCGTTATTGATTAACTTTTTTGGAAATTGAAAAATAATTTGTATATTAATTGAAAACTTATAAATTTACGCTTAAATAATAATTTTATGTCACAAGTGTTTTTAAGAAGAGGTGATTTTTATTCACAAACAGAAGGTAATTTTGAGGTAATGCCAACTCTTGATGATGGTATTTACCAAATACACCAAAACCCAATGACAGGCGAAATTTTCCTTGAGAGAATTGCCGATAAGTTTTATTTTGGTTTTAAACTTTACGGCATTGATGAAACATTTGTTACTCATGTATTGGATACATATAGCAAACAAACATCAAAGCATAATTTGGGTATTCTTTTGAATGGGGCAAAGGGAACAGGAAAAACTGTTATGGCAAAAATGCTTTGTAACAAACTTGGCTTGCCGGTACTTATCGTTGACCATCCGTTTCAAGGACTTTCAAACTTTTTAGCAGGAATTAATCATGATTGTGTGTTTTTGTTTGACGAGTTTGAAAAGAACTTTAGATTGAACGATGACAATGGAGAAAGTATGGCTGGCGAATCTTTACTTTCAATTATGGACGGTGTGTATAATGGTGAAAATTGCCATATTTTCATTATGACAACAAATGAACTTAGGGTTAATGATAATTTGCTTAGTAGACCTTCACGTATTAGATATTTGAAGTCATTTGGCGATGTCATTGATAGGAAGATTCTTGAAGAGTACGTTGATGACAATCTTAAATATCCACAATACAGGAATGAGATTATGGATTTCTTTGACACATTGACAATTGGAACCATTGACATTTTGCAAAGCATTGTTGATGAAGTTAATCTTCATAATTGTGGAGTTTCTGAATTCAAGGATTTCTTTAACGTTAAAGAAGCTCATTATAGTTACTCTTGCAAGTATTGGACCATTGAATTGACCGAAAAGGACAATCCAACGCTTGAAGAGTTCATTAAACACGCTAAGGCCCCTTATAATAAGGAACTTGATTGGAGGCCCGATTGGACAACTCTTAAACTTAAAAAGAGTATTAAGAAATATAAGGTTGGCGAATTTATTAATGAACGCTATAAGATTGAGGAAATGCATCTTGATAAGAGCGTAATTGTTCTTGCTGACACGAGATATAAAGCCAATAGGCAATTTTATTATTTCGATAATGTTGACGAAAAGCCAAGCATCTATGACACAAGTTATAGATACACCAACGTATATGATGGATACTATGATTATAATTAATAATAACTAATAAAAATTTAAAAAACTTAAAAATTAAAAAAGTATGAATAAAATTATTACTTTAGTTTTTGCTTTGTTTACTTTTATTGGTATTTCTAAAGCTGATGGTATTGGTTATGCAACCAATGTTTACCCAGAAGATATGGCAACAAATATTAGTGTTGATTCATTGACTTTATCTTGGGAACTTGACGAAAACACCACAGAGTGGCGTTTAGTTTTTGGAACAACTTATTATCTTGACCAAACGCATCCACAAACAATTGTTACAGATTGGTCAAATGAACCTTCAAATTCATATATGGTTTATGAATTGTTCCATAACACAAATTATTTTTGGCGTATAGACCAAAGAAATGATGACACGTTACTTGAAGGTACTGTATGGGGATTTACAACCTCTTTAAATGTTCCTTTGGATTTAAATGTTGACAATTCACAAGTTCTTAATGGAGATACTATTAATCTTACATGGACACCTGTTGTTGACCGTACATTCAGAACATATTACGTTTATAGGAACGGAATCAAAATTGGTGAGACAGAACAACACAACATTAATGTTGGTTCATATACAGATGGCCCGTTGGCGTATAGTTCTGAGCCTTATGAATATTATGTTACAGTTATTTATGACGAAGGCGAAAGTGGCCCTTCAAATGTTGTAAATGTTCAAGTTAGTGGAATTGCAAATATTGAAGGATTTGTCTATGAAACTGACGGAGAGACTGGTATTGCCAATGCCACAGTTACAATGATTGGAGAAAATGAATTTGGGGAGTCACAAGAGTACACGTTTGTTACTGATTCAACAGGTTATTACAATGGAGAAGTGTATGTTGGAGAATATAATGGTTCATCTGATTGTGATGGATATATTGCAGTAGACGAGCCTATTATCGGTAATCCGTTTAATGTAGCATATCCTAGTATTGAAAATGTAAATTATATTCTTATTGAAGAGTTACATGGCCCTTGTTCTGTTGTTGCTGAATATATGGAAACTAATGACAATTATGTTCAAGTTTATTGGGACATGTGCGGTTATGGCGAAGGCTTAAATCATTATAAGATTTATCGCACAGATTGTGCAAACGAAGGGCCTTATACTGAGGAAAATACAATTCTTCTTGCAGATTCATATGAAGATGTTCCTACATATGTTGACGTAAACTGGCCATATGCTTCTATCGGTGAATATAAATGGGGCGTTGCAGCCGTTTATAATGAAAGAGAGTTTATAGAGCCTTTTGAAAGCGAAATTATTTGGTCAAATTGTCTTGAAAAAACAGAAGAAGAAATTTGTTTACCTGGTGCTCCGTTGAACATTGCGGTTGATGATGAATTTGACCGTGTTGTTATTTGGTGGGAGCAAACAATTGAAGTGGTAAAATATAATGTATATCGTTCAGTTGACAATGTTGAATACGAACTTGTTGATGAGGTTTCTTATCACGAAACACCTGAGCCATATGAATGGTATGAAGAGCCTGGCACTGGCTATTATTACTACAAGATAACAGCTGTTTACGAAGATTGTGAATCTGAGTCTGCTGTAGATATGCTTAACCCAGAAAATGACTATGTTACTGTTACTGTAACAAATGTTAGCGAAAATCAAAATGTTAATATTTATCCTAATCCTGTACATAATTACTTGACAATAGAACAAGATGGTATTAAGAATATTTGTATATTCAATGTAACAGGACAAAAAATTTATGAAATTTGTACTTCAGATAATGTTGTAAACATTGATATGTCAAATTATTTGAATGGTATGTATGTTGTAAGAATTAATAATAATAATTATAAAATTGTTAAATAAGATTATTAAAGCATGAAAAGAATTTTTATGATTTTAGTGGCTGTTTGCATATTTGTATTTACAGCCAACGCACAAACTGTAGAAAATGATGGTGTGTTCTCACACATGTATATTGGTATTAACGGAGGCGCAAACCAAACTACCGTTTCCGATTATAGCAATTGGGATAATGGTTTTAATGAAGGCTTAAAGTCGTTGACTTATAATGCTGTACTTGAACTTGGAAAGGATGTCACTCCTATTACTGGTTTTTCATTACAAGGAAACGTAGCACCTATTTATCATAATGTTGCGAATGGTTCAGGAGAATTGAAAGTAAATCGTTCAGACGTTTTTGGAAATGTCAAGTTTAATCTTATGAACTTGTTTGGTGGATACAAGGGATATCCAAGACGTGTTGAAATCAAGACTGTTACAGGTATTGGATGGAACCATTGGTATGGCGAGGAAATTGCAAATCCTAATGACATTGCGCTTCAATGCGGTTTAGAGTTTGATTTCAATCTTGGTAAGAATAAAAATTGGTATATTACATTCACACCTATGGTGCAATCCAATGAAATTCTTAAAAACAGTGAAATTGAATATGTGGCAAAAGGAGCTGATTTGAAAGCAAATGTAGGTATTGCTTATCGTTTGGGTTATGGAAATCGTTCACATAACTTTAGAATCCCTAATCCTTGTGTAAGCGAAGAAGACTATAATGCTCTATTTGAAAAGTATAATGAATTGCTTAATGCACCTAAAGACGTTGATACTGTCGTAGTTGAAAAAGTTGTTGAGAACGTTGTTGAAGAAATTGTTGAAAAGCCAAACAATACGTTTGTTGATTTTGAAATTGGAAGTTCAAAATTGAATACTACATCTGAAAGAACAATTAAATTCTTTGTAAAGCAAGCAGAAAACTTTGAAAATTTGAAAGTTAAAGTCATTGGTTCTGCTGATAGTAATACTGGTTCAAAGGAACGTAATGAAAAATTGGCTTGGGAACGTGCAAATGTTGTCGCATCAGAATTAACAAAAAATGGCATCAAAGAAGTTGCAACTGAAATTGTAATTGATATTGATGAAGATGCAGAATCAAGTCGTTGCGCTGTCATAATTTCAGAATAAATCAAATTAGTTTCTAAAAAAAAATGAAAAGGTGAGCAATGCTCACCTTTTTTATAAATAGTTCCAATTTTTATTAACAAAGTTGTTGATTTTCTTGAAAAAAATTAGTATATTATTAATAATAAATTAAGAAAATGGCATTAGAGGATGTTATTCAGCGAGATTTAATTGCTGCTATGAAAGAAAAAGATGATTTAAAAATCAGTACACTAAAACTTATTAAAACAGAAATTTTAAATGCAAAGAAAGCGCCTGGCTTTGATGAAAACAAGTTTGATGATGATGCAGTTAAGAACATTATGCGTGATATGTGCAAGGAACGTGATAAGACTTCAGAAATTGCAATGAGTAATGGTAGGACTGAATTTGCTGAGAAAGAATTGGCAGAGAAAAAAATTATAAGCAACTATTTACCAAAGCAAGCAACTGAAAAAGAAGTTGAAGCAATTGTCAAAAGTGTCATATGTGAACTTGGTGCTTCTTCAATGAAGGATATGGGTAAAGTTATGAATGCTGTTAAGTCAGAACTTGGAGATAAGTCTGACGGAAAAACAATTAGTACAATTGTAAAAATTTGTTTGAATAATAAATAATAAAAATCAATATATTTTAATGGGTAAAATTATAGGAATTGACTTAGGAAGTACACTTTCAGAAGTAGCGGTTATGGAAGGTAACCAACCTACTATTATTGTTAACGATGAGGGGCATAGAACGACTCCTTCAGTTATTTCATTTTCAAAAGATGGTGAGAGAAAAGTTGGTGATGCTGCTAAAAGACAGGCTGTTACAAATCCAAAAGGAACGGTTATTCTTATCAAGCGTTTTATGGGCGGAACATATGATGAAATTAAGGATAACATTAAACATGTTCAATATGACGTTGTAAATTCAAATGGACAGCCAAGAGTTAAAATTAATGATAAAGAATATACGCCTGAAGAATTATCAGCAATGATTCTTTCAAAAATGAAGGCAACAGCAGAAAATTATCTTGGCGAAACTGTTACTGATGCTGTTATCACAGTTCCTGCATATTTTAATGATGCACAACGTGAAGCAACTAAAAAGGCTGGTGAAATTGCAGGTTTGAATGTCCGTAGAATTGTTGCAGAGCCAACTGCTGCTATTTTGGCTTCAAATATTGATATGGAAAAAAGTGGAAAGTATATGGTAGTTGACTATGGTGGTTCTACTTTAGACTTTTCTATCGCCGACATTTCAGATGGTGTTGTTGAAATCAAGGCTTCAAATGGTGATGTATATTGTGGAGGTAGTGACCTTGATAAACTTGTTTCAGATTATGTTGTATCTGAATTCAAGAAACAAGAGGGTGTTGATTTGAATAAAGATTCAATAGCAATGCAAAGGATATTGGAATCAGTTGAAAAAGCAAAGATTGAATTGTCAAATTCAACGTCAGCAGAAATCAATTTACCATATATTACAGCCGTTGATAATAACCCTAAACACCTTATTATTACAATTACGAAAGCAAAATTTGAATCATTAATTGATAAGGAAATTCAAAAGGTTATCAATCTTGGAAAAGATGCTCTTGTAAAGGCCAATATGCAAGCAAGCGAACTTGATGGTATTTTACTTGTTGGTGGTTCAACAAGAATTCCAAAGGTGCAAGAAGAACTTACAAAAGCATTTAACAGACCTTTGATTAAGAATGTCAATGTTGATGAGGTTGTTGCTCTTGGCGCAGCTGTACAAGGTTCTATTATTAGTGGAGATAAGACAGACGTTCTTTTGCTTGATGTAACTCCATTGTCACTTGGTATTGATACAATGGGTGGCGTTATGGCAAAGATTATTGAGGCCAATACAACAATTCCATGTAAGAGAAGCCAAATCTTCACAACCGCAGAAAACAATCAGCCAGCTGTTACAATTGTTGTTGCACAAGGTAACAGACCAATGACAAAGGACAACAAAATGATTGGAATGTTTACACTTGATGGTATTACACCTGCACCAAGAGGCGTTCCGCAAATTGAAGTCACTTTTGACATTGATACAAATGGTATTTTGTCAGTTTCAGCTGTTGATAAAGCCACTAATAAAGAACAGCATATTACAATAGAAAATTCTTCTTCATTATCTGATGAAGATATTGAAAGAATGAAGAAAGAGGCTGATGAACACGCTGAAGAAGATAAAAAGGAAATGGAAAAGGCTAACAAGGTTAATGCTGCTGAAACATTTGCCTTTATGATTGAAAAGTCAATGGAAGAATTGCCAGAAGATAAAATTACATCTGAGCAAAAAGAGGAACTTAAAAAGTCCATTGAGGGGTTTAGAGAGGTCATTAAAGAAAAAGACCTTGATAAGATTGAAGAAAAGCAAAAAGAGGTTGAAAAACTTTGGAATCCAATAGCTGAAGAATTGTACAAATCCGAACAGCAAAATGAGCAATTTAATAGTTCAAATCCATTTAGTGGGTTTACTGGAAATAGTAATCCATTTGCACAATAAAAATTTGTTTTTTAATATAAAGTCGGTCATTTTTGGCCGACTTTTTTTGTTTTATTAAAAACTATTTATAAAAAAATTGCCATAATGAATAAATTAAAATTTTTTAATGAAAAGTGGATACAAATAAGTTGTGTAATAATAGGGCTTGTTGTGTTTTCTATTTTTGGATTCTATTTAGGAAGAAAAACAATAAAAACAAATAGTCCTAAAACAGAAATTACTTATGTAAAAGGAAATAAAATAACAGATTCAATACCTTATCCTGTGCCTTATGAGGTTGTAAAGCCGGCAGATACTGCTGATATTATAAGGCAATGTGTAAAAGATGGGATATATGCAGAACTATTTCCTGAGAAAGTCATAACTGAATATATTGAGATAGCCAAAGAAGATACGGCTGAAATTATAAGAGATTGGGGAACGAAACGTTTATATTCTGAAACAGTATTTGATATTGATACAGTTGGCAAGTGTGTAATTGACGCTTCTGTTCAGTATAATAGAATGACATTGCTTTCGTATAGTTATGTACCTGTTACAAAAGTAACAACGATTACTGAATATAAAGTTAAAGCATTTAGCCCATATATAGGGGCTGGTATTCTATTGAGTAATGACTTTTCTACTTATATGAATGTTATACCAACAATTAATGCTGGGTTTTTCATAAAAGAAAAATATGGATTAAATTTACAATATGGTCAAATGTTAGAAAACAAAAATAAATTATATGGAATGTCATTCTTATATAAATTTTAAAACTATTTATAAAAAAATGCATTATGATTAAAAATTTGTTTCATAATTTAAGTGAAAAAATAAAACAAATAATTATTGAATTAGATAAAAAAGGAAGAAAATGGATTGGAGTTGATGGATTACTGAATATGGAAACATCAGCTTTATTGACTATTTTTTTTATGATTTTTTTAAAGCCTATTTTATCTGTAATTGTTAGTTTTATATTGGTGTTTGCTAAATGCTTTTTTGACAAAACAATAGGAAGTATTAATGAAAAACACGATTTATTGTGTGCTGCAATAGGAGTCGTATTTGGATGTCTATTAGCAATAGGACTTTAATTTGCTATTTGTTATGTTGTATGAAAAATAGAGCCGCTTAATGCGGCTTTTTTTTGTTTATTTATCTTATTGTTTTACTATTTATAAAAGAATAAATATATGATAATGGCATTAAATGATAAAAAATTTGATGAAGAATTGATTTTAGGGGCTTCTGATAATACAGGACTTCAAGGCCCACAAGGTCCTCAAGGAGAAAGAGGACCTAGGGGAGAAACAGGCCCAAAAGGAGAAGACGGATGCGGATTCCAAGGTGCTCAAGGTGCTCAAGGGCCACAAGGTGATAGGGGACCTAGGGGAGAAACTGGACCAAAAGGTGAAGATGGCTGTGGATTCCAAGGTGCTCAAGGTGCTCAAGGGCCACAAGGTGTTAGGGGCGAAAAAGGTTATCAAGGACCTCCAGGAGAAGCTGGCTGCTGTGGAGAAGATGGATTACAAGGTCCACAAGGTCCTCAAGGAGAAAAAGGCGATAAAGGAGAAAAAGGTGATAGAGGCGAAACGGGAGCAACAGGCCCACAAGGGCCAACAGGTTTACGTGGCTATCAAGGACCACAAGGACCTATTGGAGAAAGAGGCGAAAAGGGATTTCAAGGAAATCAAGGTCCACAAGGGCCTGATGGAGGTGCAGGTATACAAGGTCCTCAAGGAGCGCCAGGCCCACAAGGTTCTGATGGCTCACAAGGAGCACAAGGTGGTGTTGGCCCACAAGGTCCAAAAGGAGATAAAGGTGACCAAGGACCAATGGGACCAGAAGGCTTACCAGGAACACAAGGCCCACAAGGAGACGAGGGCCCACAAGGTGAACGTGGAGAAAGAGGACCATCTGGCGAAACTGGACAACCAGGACCTGAGGGACCAGAAGGGCCAAAGGGTGATAAAGGTGATGAAGGTCCACAAGGACCTGAGGGAGAAGAAGGCCCACAAGGTGAACAAGGACCTGAGGGACCAGAAGGACCGAAAGGAGGTGATGGCCCACAAGGTGAACAAGGGCCACAAGGTACTCAAGGGCCTCAAGGAAATAGAGGGCCATTAGGCCCACAAGGTGAGCAAGGACCACAAGGTGAACAAGGCCCAGCTGGCTCAGGTGAAACAGGACAACAAGGATATCAAGGTGTTCAAGGACCAAGAGGATATCAAGGTAACCAAGGTAGTCAAGGTGACCAAGGACCTATTGGCCCTCCAGGTAATGTTTCAGGATTAAATTTAAATACTATAACCGTTGGGGGAAATGTGTTTAATGCAAATAATACTACATTTTATTCTGATTCTAATATTACTTTAAATATTCCACAAGGAAATGTTATTCTTAATGGAGAAGTTATTGGAACGGTTTTAAAACCAACTTCTGGTAACATAGAAATTGATACAACACCACCTAGTGGTAATCCAAACTCATTTGGGTTTTTTATTCAAGATGAAAATGATACTGAACATCTTATTTCCACTTTATGGCCAAGAGCAAATATAATTAAAGCTGGTGACGGAATAACGATTTCGATAGATGATGACCAATATGATGATATTAATATATTCACAATTCAATCGTCAACAATTAGTGGAGAAACAGGCTCACAAGGATATCAAGGCCCAATTGGTTATCAGGGAAATCAAGGCCCACAAGGTGACCAAGGGCCAATAGGTTATCAAGGCTACCAAGGTTTAATGGGACATCAAGGAAACCAAGGCTACCAAGGAATACAAGGCCCACGAGGTGACCAAGGGCCAATAGGTTATC
>CALAVA010000258.1 GCA_937892025.1 uncultured Bacteroidales bacterium | reverse complement strand
AACTGAAGTGAAGCTTCTAAATAATCCAATTAAAGGAGCATTGATAATAGCTATTATTAAAAAGAATATTATTAATAATTTAATAGTATTAAAATATGTAATATAAGCTTCTCCTAAAGAAATATATTCTGGTCTATTACAGCAAAAGAATCCGCTCCAAGAAAAGAAAGGATATCTCATAATTTTACCATCTATTATTTTTCTTGGATGTTTTAATTGAACTTCTTCATATAATTTTTCTCCGGGTCGCAATCCTGTAAAGACAATAGAAATGTCAGTTCCAAGTTTTAATCCAGACAGAGAAATCATTTTTTTTGCCAAGTCGTAAATTTTCACGCTATCACCCATATCAAAGATATATATTTCACCGCCATTTCCCATATATCCTGCTTGTAAAACAAGTTGGCAGGCTTCAGGAATAGTCATAAAAAAGCGCGTAACTTCTGGGTGTGTGATAGTTAAAGGTTCTCCTCTGTCTATTTGTTGTTGAAAGATAGGAATGACAGAGCCATTAGAGCCTAAGACATTTCCGAACCGTGTAGTGATGAATTTACAATTTGTTCCTGTTTGAAAAAGCGATTGGACATAAATTTCTGCAATTCGTTTGGAGGCTCCCATAACATTGGTTGGATTGACAGCCTTATCAGTGGAAACCATAATAAATTTTTTTGTTCCATATTTCATACTTAAGTCTGCCAATATTTTTGTTCCATAAACATTTACTTTGACGGCCTGAAATGGATTTTTTTCCATTAGAGGAACATGTTTATAGGCAGCAGCATGGTAAACAATATCAGGATGATATGTTTGAAAAATTTTTTCCATAAATTTTTGTTGACAAATATCTCCGATATAAATGGTGTATTTTTTGTCTGTATGCATGTTATGCAAATCCAAATCCAAAAAATACATAGGTGATTCTGCATTATCTATTAGTATAATTTCTGCAAAATTATATCGAAACAATTGTCTAACAATTTCGCTTCCAATACTTCCTGCGGCTCCCGTTACCAAAATTGTTTTTCCGTTTAGTTGTTGGAGAATGCCTTTATCGTTCATTTTTATGGGGTCTCGTTCTAGCAAATCTTCAATACGAATTTTTTTGATTTGTTTGAAACTTAATTCTCCATTGACCCATTTGTGTAAAGGAGGTATCAATAAAGTTTTTACATGATGCGTTGTGGCCATATCGGCAATTTTAGTACGTTTGCCCATAGAAAGATTTTCTATAGCAATAATCAAAAAAGCAATATGTTTTTCTTCCAAAAGTTGTTCTAAATCGTACAAGCCAAAAATAGGATAGCCTTTGATTGTTTGACCTATTTTTTTAGTATCTTCATCTAAAAATCCAATAATTCGATATTTATTTTCATGATTTACGGCACGTATAACCATAGACCCCAATTCGCCGGCACCAAATATTAACACATTTTTCAAAGGAGAATTTAAGTTGCTTTCAGCATATAAAGATTTAACGATTAAACGATAGAAAATCATCAAAAATGAAGTGAAGAAAAATTCCATAATGATGACAGAATAAGGAATAATATGGACTTCTTTTATCAATAAACTTACAATATTCAAAAATACAAAAACGCCACTTCCTATCAAATTTATCCATGAAATTCTAAAACAATCTTTACTGCTCAAATATTTAATTAAGATTTTGTTAGTTTTAAACACACAGAAGCATATAAATCTTGTTACTAAAATAATGAGAACATTAATATCATAAATAAAAAAGAAATTCCATTTAAAATTACCTCTTATTAAAATAGATAAGAAAATAGAAAAAAACACAATTATAACGTCTATCAACATTATAATAAGTGAACGTTTGATATTGTTAAATTTATTATTATTATTCATCTTTCTTTATTAAATTCCAATAAAAATCCATTTCTGCTAAATTCATATCAGTTAGTTTTTTTCCGTCTTTAGCAATAGTTTCTTCCATTTTTGAGAATCTATTGATAAATTTTCGATTTGTTTTTTCCAAAGCGTCTTCGGCTTGTATGCCCAAGTGTCTTGCATAATTGATTAAAGCAAAAAGTATATCTCCGAACTCTTCTTCCATTTTTGCTTTGTCGTTTTTGTCTTTTTCGGCTTCAAACTCAAAAATTTCTTCTTTTACTTTTTCCCAACAATCGTTAGCATTGTTCCAATCAAAATGTACTCCATGTGCTTTGTCTTGTATGCGATAAGCCTTTATCATAGCAGGCAATGCTTTAGGGACTCCGCTAAAAACAGTTTTTTTTCGGTCTTTTTCTTGTAATTTTATTTTTTCCCACGTTTCTTTCACCTCTTCACTTGTTGAGGCTTGGGCATCTCCAAAAACATGAGGATGTCGATATATTAGTTTTTCACAAAGACTATTGCAAACCTCTGCAAAATCAAAGGCATTGTTTTCTTTGGCTATTTGGCTATAAAAAACAATATGCAAAAGAATATCTCCCAATTCTTTTTTTATTTCTGTCATGTTTTTTTCTATGATAGCCTCAGAGAGTTCAAACACTTCTTCTATTGTCAAACATCTCAATGAATCAAGAGTTTGTTTTCTGTCCCATGGACACTTTTCTCTCAATTCTTGCATAATAGATAACAATCTGTCTATTGCTTGATGATTTTTCTCGTTTTGCATAAAACAATACTTATTAAAGTATAGAAATAATTTGCAAAGATATAACTTTTTTCAATCTTAAATATCGCTTTTCAAATTGAACTTTTAAAATTTCAATTTTATGCTTTCAAAAATATTTTTCTTGAAACGATTTTATATGATTATTTTTTTATAATTTTGTCTTTGTTAAATAAAAAAGATATAATCTATGGAACAAATAAAGTCATACATTGAATCAAACAAACAGCGTTTTTTAGAGGAATTGTTCGGATTAATTCGTATTCCTTCAATTAGCTCTTTAGAAGAACACAAGCCAGATATGGAAAAATGTGCCCAACATTGGCAAAAACTACTTTTAGAAGCAGGTGTTGATAAATGCAATGTAATGCCAACCAAAGGTGGTAATCCTGTCGTTTATGCAGAAAAAATCATAGACTCCAACAAACCAACCATTTTAGTGTATGGCCACTATGATGTTATGCCTATAGACCCTATTGACCTTTGGAACACTAAACCATTTGAAGCCGAAATAAAAGATGAAAAAATTTGGGCAAGAGGTGCAGATGATGATAAAGGACAGTCGTTTATGCACGCCAAAGCCTTTGAATTTATGGTAAAAACAAATCAACTGCCTTGCAATGTGAAATTTATGCTTGAAGGAGAAGAAGAAATTGGCAGTGAACATCTATATGGTTTTTGTCAAGAAAACAAAGAAATGCTCAAAGCCGACATTATTTTGGTTTCTGATACCAGCATGATTGCCCCAGATACTCCATCTATTACCACAGGTTTAAGAGGGTTGAGTTATTGGGAAGTAAAAGTAACAGGTGCCAATAGAGACTTGCATTCTGGTTTATACGGAGGTGCTGTCGCCAATCCTATCAATATCTTATGTAAATTGATTGCCCAAATGATAGACGAAAATGGTCATATAACCATTCCTCATTTTTATGATGATGTTTTGGTTGTTTCTGACTATGAACGTTCTTTAATGGCACAAGCTCCTTTTAGTTTAGAGGCTTATAAGAAAGAATTAAATATTGATGATGTTTGTGGAGAAAACGGATATTCTACCACAGAACGTGTAGGTATTCGTCCAAGTTTTGATGTCTGTGGCATTTGGGGTGGATATATAGGCGAAGGAGCAAAAACTGTCATTCCGTCAGAGGCTCATGCAAAAATATCCACAAGACTTGTTCCTAATCAAGATTTTAACAAAATAGGCAAACAATTTTCTGTATATCTAAAATCAATTGCTCCAGCATGCGTAAAAGTTGATGTTGAATTTTTGCATGGTGGTGATTGTTATGTTTGTCCAATAGATATGCCTGCTTACAAAGCAGCAGAAAAAGCCTTTGAAAAAACCTACGGCAAAAAACCTATTCCGACACGTAGTGGTGGAAGCATTCCTATCATCGCTGGGTTTGATAAAATATTGAACACCAAAGCAATATTGATGGGGTTCGGCTTGGGAAGCGATGCTATACATTCGCCTAACGAAAATTATCCTTTGGAACAATTTTTCAAGGGCATTGAAACAATTCCGTATTTTTATAAATACTTTGCAGAATTGATGGCATAAAACTCAATGAAAAAAATTATTTTTTCTTGGCTTTTATTGATACTGATGTCTGAATATGTTTTATCGCAATCCAACATCAGTATCAATGGAGGCTTTTTACAATCTATATTCTATTCTTCACAACAAAAATCAGAATGTTACTATTCGTTTTCTCCTTATAACTCTTATCATATAAATATAACTTACAAAGAAGATGTTTTTGCTATCGCTCCCAACATGCGATTAGGAACACAATTAGAATGGAAACAACAATCCCAATGGATATATAGGGAAGAAGAATCTGCTGCAACTCAAACAATGGCATACGGATTCAGATATGATATTCGTTCTATTAATTTGTATCTTTTTCCTGAAATTGTTGTTGGCGAAAAAGTGAGATTTTCTTTTTCTGGTGGGCCAAATTTTCAGTTTATTTGTCAAACAAAAGCAAAAGGTAAACAAGTTGAAGTGATAATGGGAGAAGAAAATAAAACAACAAATTTGCAAGATAGACATTCCAATGACATTAAAGGCGTTGTTTTTGGGCTTAAACTTTGTCTAAGTGTAGAAATACACATCTACAAAGGTTTATCTCTGTGTCTATACAATGCCTATGCCGCAGGATTAACAAGTTTTAATGGCAAAATCAAAAACAATTTAAAATATTTCAATTGTTTAGACCTGCAACTTGGTGGAGGTCTTATGTATAATTTTAATCATAAAGATTGGTTTTCTAAAAAAGAAAAAATTTATTAATAACCCTAAAATTTTATCTACAATGAATAAAAAAAGCATTTTAATTTTCTTTTTCTGTTGTGCAACAACTTATTCTTATTCTTTTGCACAAACATTGTCTTCAAAATTAGACTCTGCTGCCTATGCAAATGGTTATCAAACAGGCAATTATTTTCAACATAATCAAATAGATGTCAATATTGAAGCCTTTGTCGCTGGTATTATTGACGCTTATCAAATGAAACAACCTAAAGTTAATGTAAATCAAATAAATGAATTGGGACAATATTTCAATACCTATCTTCAGCAAACATTAAATAATAAACAAAAATCTGAAATTCAGTATAATAAAAATATTGCTGAAACAATTATGGCAGAAAACAGAAAAAATCCCAATATCAAAGAAACGGCTTCTGGTTTGCAATATCAAATTTTACAAGAGAATAAAAAAGGAGCCAAGCCTCTTGCTACAGACAAAGTAAAAGTACATTATAAAGGATATTTGCACAATGGAGAAGTTTTTGACTCGTCTATTGACCGCGGAGAACCAATCACTTTCCCTTTAAATGGAGTTATCAAAGGTTGGACAGAAGGGCTACAACTGATGACTGTAGGTAGTAAATACAAATTCTGGATTCCTTCCGATTTGGCTTATGGAGATAGAGCGATAGGGAATGCTATCCCTGCTGGTTCTATGCTTATTTTTGAGGTGGAATTGCTGGAGATAAATCCCAAATAAATCTTGAAAAAATTTTTTCAACTTTATGCAAAAGTTGCATTTAAGTAACAACATGCAACTTTTGCTAATTAATTCTATTTTAATCCGAAGAAGTCGCTCAATGGACGAATTTTTGCTCGGTATGTATTTTTAGGAGCGAATTAATCATCATTAATTACTCTTTTCAAATCCTCAATATTTGGCAATGTCTTGCGCAAATCCTCTGGCATATCATCAGAAGTTTTATATGTGGCTACTCCCATCGGACTTGTATATTTCTGAATTACATACTCAACAAATTTTTTATTTGCAGATTTGCAAAGGACTATTCCTATTGATGGATTTTCATGAGGTTTACGGACATGGTCGTCGAGTATTTGCAAATAAGTTGTTAATTGGCCAAGATATGATGGTTTGAAATCGCCCATCTTCAATTCTACAACAACCAATGAATTTAATTCTCGATTAAAAAACAATAAATTGGGGAAAAATTCAACACCATATACTTCCAAATGATATTGATTGCCAATAAACGAGAAATCTTTACCAAACGTTATTATGAAGTTCTTGATGTTTTGAATAATCTTCTGTTCTACAACTCTCTCGTCCACATCTTGACTTTCTCGCTCACCAATCTCTTCGGTATTAATAAATTCTAACGCATACGAGTCTTTGAACATCATTACAGCCTTACGAGCCATTGAAGAATTGGATATTGTTTTTATTACTGTCCGCTAAACATAGGTTACCCCATCCCAACTCATTGTAATACAGGTGCTGGGATGCCTTTTTGTTAGTAACAAGCCCCCTTAGTGATTTTCGGTAGCGTTTGGAGGTGATTCAGCCGCCTCTTCAAGCATCAATTTCA
>CALAVA010000257.1 GCA_937892025.1 uncultured Bacteroidales bacterium | reverse complement strand
AGTAGCGGGAGAAAATATCCGAGTACGTAATAACCTGCTTGTTTCCACTTATTGACAGCATTAGACGCAACAATTAGCCATAGCACTAACAATAAAAAGCCAGCACCAAATTGTTTAGTTAAGAAGGCACAGCAAGCGATTGCGCCAACAATCATCTGCCATGCAGGGTGAGCGTTTTGCCACTTTAAGTAAAGGCTGATTGATAGAAGTCCCCAGAAGATGCTCGGGATTTCAAATAAAATAACATTGCCTTGCGGCCAGTGGGTAACAATAAAGAATAGCCAAGCGACAAAGGCTGCAAGATATTTACTTGCCCCCCATTTGCGAGAAATGTAATAAAGGCATGAGGCACAACCAATGGCATATAGCCAATGCACACCCAAATAGAAACGATAACAGCCATAAGGCACATGGAAGAGCCATTTGAGAAACACATTGATATAGAACCATAATGGCGGATAGTTGAGGTGCATCGTTTTATAAGGTATGAACCCCTCCGCTATTCTCTCCATCTCCACGAGAATAATAGCAGAATCAACATCCATTCCATCAAAGAAGGAACCGATAATCAATACCAATACAGAAAGGACTGCTACTATGATTAGTGTCCACTTGACAAACTTGTTTTCAAATATCTTGTTCATTTTTGTTGTTGTTTATCATGTAATAATAATGTCCACCCACCATTATCAAACGTATCTGTTGGGAATTGGCTTAAATAGGTTTTCATTGAATCAGTAAAAGCTGGTATACAATAATCCGACTCAATACAATGTAAGACATAGTCCGCAGAGTCTATTTGTAACTGTGCCCTTTCTTTGGTTATTTCCAAGGATCCACATGAATATCCTACAGTAGTCATATTAGGGGGAAATAAATTAGCGAGCCAATAAATATTCTCCTTGTTAGCGTCTACAATCCATATTGTCTTCCCATTCTCAACTTTTGAGGCGACTTTTTGTGCAAATTCGATATCTCCTTTCATTCCATTAGAGCGTAAATAAATCTTCCATGCTCGGTTATAGTATGTTGAGTACAAAGAAAGCAATGTCGTTATGCTTAATAAGGTGATAATCAATATTTTACCCCCCCCTATTAATACCTTATAACTTTCTGATATATAGGCAATTATAAGACATGCAAAAGGAATCAGATATAAATAATAATGGAGCAATCCTGCTCTATCCCAATGAACAAAAAGGAATTGCAAGGAGAATCCTAATATGCCAAATATCGCTACAAGAAATAGCACTCTTTGGTCTTTGTCTAATTTATGGAAAAATAATAACGGGATTGCAAGAAGAATAGGGAAACATCTTATGACTAACCAACCCAATTGTTTTAATACCCAAACTACATTTGACCACGTAAACAATGTCACAGAAGTGCCATCTACAGCATTTGTTGTTCCATATCCATTTAATAAAACTGACTGCATGAAAGTCCCTCTCCAAATAATCAAGCATATGCAAATCGGGATAAAGTATCCCACTACATACATAATAAGATGTTTCCAACTTAGCTTTTGAGATAAAAGTATCATAATCAGAACCAAGAAAAAGAAACCGGCTCCGAACTGCTTAGTTAAAAAGGAGAAAGATGCTATGATACCTATAATTGAGTAGATATATAATTGTGGTTTCTGCAATTGCGTTAGATACATTGCCAAAAGCCCCCAAAATGAACTTGGCATTTCAAATAAAATAGCATTTCCGCTCAGCCAATGCGAACTAATCATAAACAACCATGCAGAGAACCATGCAGTAATTTTAGAAAAGCCCTGGTTTTGGCAGATGAAAGCGAGCAAAATGGCATTGGCTATAACAAATATATAATGAATTATGTGATAGAACAAGTAGTTACCATATGGAATGTGGAAAAGATATTTTAATCCTGCCATGAGATAAAACCACAGCGGAGGATAGTTAAGGTGCATATCAACATATGGCATATAACCTTCTGCGATACGCTCCATCTCCACTAAAAGTATTGGCTCGTCAACATGTAATATGCCATTGACTAAAGAACCAATTATTGGAATAAATGCAGTAATTACACCTATGACTGTTACAAGGTAATATATAACTTTCTTATTTCTCATCAGAACCTAACTTCCTATTTATGGTTCTAAAATCTTTTAATGCCTTAACACCTATGCCGAAGATGCGGCGGAGGTTGATGGAGTTGACACCGCCTTGGCGGGGACGAAAGGTGATAGGTTGCCAGCGGATATTATAATGCCAGCGAACAGCAATTGCACTGACGGCTACATTTGCTAAATTATAGTCCTGCGGAATGTTGTCCAAGATGGGCTGCAGTTTGTCGGCACGCATCAGGCGGAATGGAGTATTGGCATCCTGTACCCATACATGGAACATAAGCCAAACGACCAGACGAAGGGTTTTGGTGACAAAGACACGGCTTGCGCCGTCTTGTCTGCCGCCACGTGTACCAATCTGAAAATCATAATCATGCCT
>CALAVA010000256.1 GCA_937892025.1 uncultured Bacteroidales bacterium | reverse complement strand
TAGATTAATCGCTGCCTGTGATGCTTCTATTTCTAAAACAATTCTCGGCAACACCCTCACCACCGAACAAGGCGAAAACGGTGCAAGAAGCCTCGGAGAAGTCCACAAAGAGGTCGAAGATGCCAAAACAGCAAGCGACAAGCAGTTTATCTTGTCTATTCTCAATACAAAATTTAGAGCCATACTCAAATGCTTCGGTTTCAATGTTACAGGTGGCGATATCTGGTACCGCAGTGCAGACAAAGATTGGAATGACTTGCAGACAAAATGGAATGTGATTAACTCCATAGCGGGGCGGGTTCCTGTTGATGATGACTACATTTATGAAGAATTTGACGTTCCAAAGCCGGAGAACTACGAGGAACTGAAAGAGGAAATGAAGATGCAAAGCAATTTTGATACTTGGGAAAATGGTTTGCGACACCCTTTTGACGAGGAAGAATATCCGAAGAAAAGCAAGGCAAACAATTTGTTGGAAAGGATACAACGTTTTTTCGTGCCAGCCCCCAAGACTGGGGGCTTGAATGGGAAAGTCCGCACAGCGGTCAATCAGAATAGTTTTAATCAAGCCTTGGCGATGAGGGTATGGAAAGGCGAGTCGGACTACTGGGACAGTGAATTGTTTAATGCGATTGCCAATCATCTCCTCTCCGCCATCAACAAGGTTTTTGTTAATCCGCAAAAGGGGGTATATAATCAGATAGCTTACGATGCACCCGATGATGTCTTCAAGACTGCATTGGAGCAAAATATATTCCATTTTTCGGCTGCCAAGACATTAGCGGAAATACAGGCATTGAACCAAGCCTTGAACGAAGCGAAAGACTATAGGGACTTTAGTCGGCGTGCCGACAAGATTACGGACACCTTCAACCGCAGATGGCAACTGACGGAATACTCTTCGGCAGTGAACTGTGCGGAGAGTGCGAGTACGTACCGCCGCCTGAAAAGCAAGACCAAACTGTTTCCCTATTGGGAATACAAGACAGCCGGCGATGACAAGGTGAGAGAGGAACATGCCGCCTTGGCGGGTACGATACTCCGTCACGATGACCCGCTATGGGACAGCATTTACCCGCCTAACGGCTGGAGATGCCGTTGCTATGTGGTGCCGAGAATGCAAGACGAGGCAAAGGTATCGGAAGACGAGCAACACGAAAAGGTGGCCGCCTACATGAAAACCAAAGACTGGCAGAACGCCATTGCCCAGCACTGGAATATCAACCGTGCCAAACAGGGCATGGTGTTCCATGCCAACCAGATGTATATCCGCAAGTTTCCCGACAACGCCGCCGCTTATATGGACAAGGTGAAACCCGATAAATGGGGCTTGGACAATTCCATAAAAAAACTGCAACAAGAGGCGGCGGAAGTTTCCAAGAAATACGAAGGCAGCGCCGAGGACTTTTGGAGAGAGAACAGGCAGACCATTGACGGCAAGGAATACCTTGTAGTGGAAGACTACAACGGCAGAAAATGGAGAATGAACAAAGACGACTTTGATACACACACTACCAATAAAAGAAAAAAGAGAGCCTATAGAACAGAATATCTCTCTAATATTTTTGATATAGCCAAAAACCCTGATGAGGTGTGGTTGGGGCAAGATATAAGAAATAAACAACAAGACAATATGGAATTATCTAATTATAATCTCATTAAATATTACAAAGATACCATTCTTGCTGTTTCATTTAAACTTGAAAAATCAGAAATGATACTTAAAACATGGTATGTATTAAAAGATACTAAAAAAAGGAGTGGGTTACTTATAAAAAAATAAGCGGTAAACCATTATGGGGTATGGAATGTCGTACTTAGACCATTTATCACCGCCCCCCGATACCGCTTTCACCGAGCTTTGTTTTAGCACTCCATAATGGTTTTACGATGCAAAAGTACAACAAATTTTTAAATAAACAAATAAAAATAACAAAAAAAATGAAATAAACATAAAAAACAAACAAAAATGGAAACAACTCTACGAACATTATACTGTAAAGGATTACGTAAGGTTATTGATAATATCTTTACAGAAGATACCGACAATGGTCTTTTTTGCCACTTTAAAGCCAATTTAAGCCGTTTTTCCGCTTATAAGGTACATTGTGTTGGCTCGGTACTTAATCGTGTCTTAAACAACAAAAAACGGCCATCTGCTGACCGCAAGCAATTGGCAAAGGCTGTCCTCAATACTTTTGCCCTCTATCAAGATGCCGAATAAACAAATAAAAATAACAAATAAAAATGAAAACAAAAATAGACAGCGTGCCAGACGGCTTTTACGACTATGAAAAATACATGCCAGACTACAAAGGTTTTGGCTGGTTTGGTGAGTTTGTATTTGAGTTAGATGGGGAACTATGGCTTGTGCCTTGTAGCGGAGTGCTCTGCAATAAAGGTGAAGACTTAAAAATTAAGACTGATAGAGAAGACTTCACGGATGCCGAACTCGAACGCCTGTATGCGGTAGCCTTTAAAACCGACCCCGACAAACACATCGGTGTAATAAAAAGAATATAAAAAAATGAAATAGCGTAAAAACATGAATAGAAAATCACATATTTATATTATCAAAAATAGTGGTGAGATAATCTTAGACTACGAGCAACTATTGACGATGGAGCAAAGGTTGCACTTTAACAGCATTGAGCAATGTCTATCATTTTGTAAATTCAAAGGTTTGGAACCAACCATAGAAGATACTTTTGTTACCAATGTTTTGCCAAGGAAAAACATTATAGAATTACCACCATTTGAAGAATAAAAAATAAAGAAAAACAATGACAGCAGACGATTTAACAAAAAAACTAAAAACTGTTTCACAGGAAATTCGCAAGGAGTGTGCCGATGTGATAGCCGAGACGGCGACAGAATATTTTAAGGACAGTTTCAAAAGAAAAGCCTTTAACGGTCGTAGTTGGAAAAGAACCGTCAAGCGGACGGGTTCCACTTTGATAGAGAGCAGCAACCTGATGAACAGCATCCGTCCGACAGAAGTGAGTGAAAACAAGGTGGTGATAGCCGCCGGCAACGAGAAAGTGGGCTATGCCCGTGTTCACAACGAGGGTGGCATACAATATGTAAAGCCGCACCACCGCACTGTAAGAGGCAAGCGGCAGCAGGTGCGGGGCTATTCCTATAAGGCCACCAAACGCCAGTTTATGGGCGAAAGCGATGACCTCAATAAACTTATCATTGAAAAAATAGAACGTAACCTAAACCAAATTTTAAAATGAAGATATTTTTTAACTTTTAGATGAACAATATATGAAAAAGCAATTATATTTAGACATTGTAGAGCAATTAAAGACCATCACCGATACTGATGGCAACCAACTCTTCCAACATTTCGACCTCTGGAACCAGCAGGTGGCGTTTTTAGAAGAGGAAACTCCTTTCAATTTGCCGGCTGTTTTTGTGGAGTTCACTCCTCACTCTTGGCAGACCCTCGGCAATAGAAAACAGTGTGCCGACCTTACCATCCGCCTACATATCGTTACGCAATGGTTTTCCGACACCGCCGACTATGTTCCGGAGGAATTCATGCTAAAAGCAGTCGAATATCTCGACATTATCGACAAGGTGGTTGCAGTCATGCAGAACTTCGCACCGACAAACGCTAACGCATGGATGCGAACCCGCTCCATCCCAAACCACGACCACGGACGTTATGTCGATTCGATAGAAGAGTATGTCTGCAACATCATCGACACTTCCGCTGTAGAGGAACGAAAGCTTGTTACTGTCACGCCTGTTGTGTTAAAAGAATAAAAAAAAGCGACCCGAAAAGGTCGCTTTTTTTGCTTGTATAGGTAAAACTGTTATGTAGTAGCCCGCTACTTGCAACCCCGCAAGGCCGCTATCAACTCTTTCACCGTCCAAACATCGTTGGCTGTCTCCTGATTGCCGGCATATTCTTTGCTGATAAGGCAATAGTTGACATAATCCCACAGCATATTCTCCAGCACTTCCGACAACTCTTTCGGACTTATACATTCCTTCAAATAGGCTTCCAAGGCACTCAAATCCTGCTCCTTATAGCTCATAACTCACCTCCTTCCGTATTATCTTCATCTTCTCCCAATATATCCACCAAGGGTAAGGCTTCTTTTTCCGCAGGTTTCATCCGTCCGCACAGATAGTTGCTAATTACGCTCGGCTTGATACGGTCCAACATGCCGAACAAATCCTCTATGTTCACCATCAGTTCCATTTGCTCGCCACGGCTACGGTAGTGCTTGCATTTAATGTGTAATTTCATCTTTCACCTCCTTCCGCTGATGTGAAATTTAACTTTGCTTGTCTGTAGTTGTAGTATTCTTCTAAAAGACGGAAGAACGCCGCTGTGATGAAGTTTCTGCCATAGATAAGCTTGAAGTGTTGAGGGTACTTGCGTTTACGATTGGAAGAATCTACCTTTTTGCCTCCGAGGGCACGAATAGCCTCGGCATAGTTATACCACAAATCACCCTCAAATACAACAGGTTGCACGCCGTGAATAGGAACCATTATCTCTTTGTAACCCGCTAAGCAGGGCCTTTGATACGCTAACTCTTCCGCTCTCATTTGAACTTCCTTGGGAATAACAACATACTGTCCTTGTTGTCTTACGCTGTAACGCCCCGTCTTGCGTATAGACGGCAATACCTCGCCAGCTATCCAGTTAGTGAACTTGTCTGCCACCTCCGACCTCTGACAACGGAAGGCTAACTTGTACATACCAGCCTCCGTGATGCAGGTAAATGCTTGTTCTCCACCGGCAGTCTTAAACTTTAGGACCCCTTTCCATTCGTCCGGAATCTGACTGAGGGTATAACTGTTGCCATTCCACTTAATGTTAAGTGCGGCACAGACGTCTTTTGCAACAAACCACGGCTCATTGTTAATCACTTGCACCCGCAAGGCTGCGTTGTTGTACTGAAATTGTTGCATTGCGGTCTCTCCCGCCGTCTTCTCTTGTTGTAACATATTAGATATTTTTGAACATGCCCGAATCGGTCGGGTACCGTTACAACAAAAAAAAGGCGTTGCTACCTGTTGTTCAAAGTCTATCTAAAGGGCTTCGATATTCCATTACAGAGATACCACAGGGCAATCGCCTATATCGTGAGCGTTACCGGACATAAAAAAATGCCATCACGCAACGTTGAGGGCAGATTCACTACTGCCACTTATATTACTTTGAATGTTGCAAAGGTAACACATTTTTTTGGCCGATTCAAAAATATATGCTACCTTTGCCATCCCGAAATATGTGGATAGATTTGGCTTGCTTGCAACCACGTTAAAAAATGCTAAAAAACATTTCATATCAGTGTTTTGTGTTTTAGCCTCCGCATATCTGCCAGGGGCTCATTTTTTTGTCATTCTGAAATTTTTTTGTCATTCTGAGCAAAGCGAAGAATCTTATTTTGCGCCATGAAGAATTATTTATTTACCAGTGAATCCGTAAGTGAAGGCCAT
>CALAVA010000255.1 GCA_937892025.1 uncultured Bacteroidales bacterium | reverse complement strand
ATCCGCGTTATAGGCAAGTTTTGGAAGGAGCCAAACTTGTTAGAGAAAACCATATAGATTTAATTTTGGCTGTTGGCGGTGGTTCGACCATAGATTGTGCAAAGGGCATTTCTGTTTCTGCCTATTGTGAAGATGACCCTTGGGAAAAATATTGGCTTAAAGGCGAAAAAGTTACCAATAAAATAGTTCCCGTAGGGAGCATTCTTACCATGACAGGCACAGCCTCTGAGATGAATGGGGGTTCTGTTATCACAAACGAGGAGCAAAAATTAAAACTTGGCAGAGTATTTCCGTTGGGTCAAGTGGCTCCCAAATTTTCTATCTTAAACCCCGAATTTACCTATAGTGTACCTAAATATCAAATGGTTAGTGGAATTTTTGACATCTTTTCCCACTTGATGGAACAATATTTTTCAGGTGAGGACGATTGTGTGAGCGACTATTTATTGGAAGGTGATATGTTGGCATTGATTTCTGCTACACGTGTTGCTTTGCAAGACCCTTATGATTACGAGGCTCGTAGCAATATTATGTGGTGTGCAACTATGGCTTTAAACAAAATTTTAGCCGTTTCAAAAACACAAGATTGGGAAGTCCATCAAATAGAACACCAGTTGGGAGCATACACCGATTGTGCACACGGAATTGGATTGGCTATTATTTCAATTCCTTATTATAGATATATTTACAAATATGGCATACATCGTTTTGTTCGTTATGCAAAAAACATTTGGCATGTGAGTAGCGAAGGAAAAAACGATGAACAAATTGCTCTCGAAGGCATTGATTGTCTAAACAAGTTCATTGTTGAACTTGGCATTCCACAGCATTTGCATGAGGTGGGAGCCACAGAAGACATGCTTCGTCCTATTGCAGAATCTACTTATAAATGTGGAGGATACCATGTACTTGACACCGAAGAAGTATTGGAAATACTCAAACAATGTTATTAAAATTTCATGGCACAAGATATCTAAATACGCAAAATATCTTCAATTGTTCGCTATACAAGAAAGGCTCATATCAAAGATATGAGCCTTTCTTGTCCATATATCATATATTTTAAAATCCCAAGCCAAAAGCATTCCAATAAGTTTGTTCCAATTCTTCCCATTTATTAATGGTAGAACCTGTAATATCTGAGGTATAGCCATTTAAAAGTTTGGATATTTCGGCTGTTGCTTTATCTTTTTTCAGTTGTTTTACTTGTTTTTCTAAAGCGGGCAAATCATTTAATATTTTGTTTTCATAATAAAGTACATTGTCTGCGATAGATTGTCTTGTTCTTCCCCAAGCGACAGTGGCTAATTTGTTGGCTTTTCTATATTTCCAGACAATGGCCTGTTCGTCATATCCTCTTTGTCCACAACGAGCAAAAGCGGCAGGCAATTTTGTTGTTCCACAAAAGATAGGAATACGTGGGCTTTCAGCTGGATTATCAACACTAAACCAACATATACCACCAATTTCATCTGGCAACCAATCTCTTAATTGAATAATATGGGAATAGGAACACCATGCCACTGCCACCGTTCGGCGGAAAGTAATGGTTTCAGGTTTCAAAGCATTAAATGTACTCAAAGTGGTATTGTTCATCCATGGATTGGCAATAGGGCTGGTGATGGTATCTGTATAAGCCTTTCCGTCTTTATCTTTTTTATTAACAGTTATTTTTAAATTTTGAGTCATATCCAAATCAGTTCCTTCAAAAGTAGAGCGGAACAATTCCATTACCTTTTGAATATCAACTTTTTCATCTGGTTTTATAGAAAAGGGAATTTCAGGCATATCCATACTTAATTTTAGTGATGGTGCTAAAGTATTGAATATTAAGAACTCCCGCTCACGAAAATTTTTTCCATTTGCATAAGGGGCGAAATAGGCTTTCCAAAAGACAAAATCGCCTTGTCCGTCCCAAAGTCCATATTTTTTTGCGACTTCTTCAACATTATCAGAGACCATAAAATAATTTTTGTTATTTCTATCAATTTTTCCGATACGAGGTATATTGCAAGATACAGCCACTTCATCGTCAGGCACACGTTGAGCCACCCATACTCCTCCGGGTTGGTTTTTGCCTGCCCCACAAATTTCCATTTGCCAAACTTCTTTGGTATCTGCTATAGTGATACATTCTCCTGCATCGGCATAACCATATTTTTCAATCAATTGACCTATCAATTTAATAGCATCTCTTGCCGTGCTACACCGCATTAATGCTATACGTTCCAACTCTTCAATCATAAACATATTATTGGGATTCACCAAAGTGTCAGGTCCTCCAAAAGTGGATTCTCCCATGGCTAATTGTTTTTCATTTAAACAAGGATAAGCCGTATTTAAATAAGCGAAAGTATGTTGCACTTGCGGAATTTCTCCCACTTCTTTCACTCCATTTTTATCATTTTTACTGATTGTGTGCATGGTTCCTTTATATATTTTTTGCACACTTCCCTCTTCCCAATCTTTGGCAGGCTCCACGCTCACCCATGTTCTGTAGCGACCATCGCAAGTGTGAGAAGTAACGACAGAGCCATCTTTACTAGCTTTTTTGCCAACCATAATACTTGTACAACTTTGTCCAGGATAAAGGACATCATCCAATTGTTGTGCTGAAACAAAGACAACAACAAACAATAGAACAACTAAAAAGAATATTTTTCTCATAAAAATAACATGTTTTAAGTTTGTTAAAAAAAATCAGCAAAATTAACGTTAGCGTTAAGGTTAACGTTAGCGTTAAGGTTAACGTCACCTCCTCCCCTGCTGCTTCTGCATCTCTTCCGACATCTTCTGCATCTGCTCCAGCCGCTGCTGGAATTTCGATTTTTTCTGGGGCTTGTTCTTGTTGGCAGCGTCCGACTTGGCCATACGGGCACGGACACGATCTTCGGTCATGATGGCACGGATGCCAAACATCTGGGCCATCGAGAAAAGCAGGTTGAAGAAATAGTAGATATTCAAGGCTGCGGACTGGCTGTTGAAGATGAAGAGCATCATGAACTGCATGAAATACATCATGAACTTCATGC
>CALAVA010000254.1 GCA_937892025.1 uncultured Bacteroidales bacterium | reverse complement strand
AGGTATAACCTTCTTTGAAATTTAGTATTTGAAATTTATTTGAACCGAAATTTAATCCCCGTGAAAAGCCTTCTCGAATATGCTTAAAGAAATCTTGTCTAAATCCTCCTTCTTGCCAAGGATTTCTGAATATCGGAGGACCTTGCCCTCCACCTACATAAGAGAATGAGTTAATTAAAGTTTCATTTTGGATTTCATTGTTTTCTTTATTGTATTAATCTTCTTTGATTTC
Source organism: uncultured Bacteroidales bacterium (assembly GCA_937892025.1). Lineage (GTDB taxonomy): Bacteria > Bacteroidota > Bacteroidia > Bacteroidales > WCHB1-69 > UBA1205. Next base: position 5,230 of record CALAVA010000254.1, on the reverse strand, counting down.
ACCTTTCGCTTTCTTTGCTTCTAGATATCTCATTTTTCCTTCTCTTTCGGTCATTGGATTAGCTCTTTCGTAATCTGTGATAAAATCAGTGTATTTGTCATCATAATCTTTTTCATGAATCTGTGATTCTTCAAATTTTAAAAAATCGAAAGTGAGCATTTGATGGTAAGGAAATATTATTAAAATTCCAAAAAATATAATATTAACCAAAGACCAAGCTTTATTTTCATAACAATCATTCAAAAAAACATAATCTCCAATCCCATAAACAAAAAAGGCCAGAACGAAATAATTAGAATAAAATTCAGTTATTTGTCTATTTAACATTTCAGGAATTTTATACATATTAGCAAAATTATATTTTTCAAGCCAATAACCTAAAATAAATCCCAATAAAGAAATCGCTATTCCCAAAGGAAATATTGGAATATAAAAAAATGACATTAAAATAGTTTTAGCAATATAAGAATACTTAGCTGAAACATTCATTGGAGGATATTCGTATAATTCATTTAGATCTTTTTGACTTATATCTATATCTTCTTTACTAGTTAGATAATATATTTTTATTTTTTTGATATAATATCCCACATTTAAAGTCCACATAGCAGGAGTTACAATAGCATTAACTAAAAATTTCATAAGCATGTTACTTATTAATATTTCATATCCGTCTGAATTATTAATAAAAAATTCACAAAATGTAGGTAATATTGCTGAATTAAAAAAAGAAAACAGGGTCAATTTCAGACTGAAACTTAAATAATAATTAGTCCAGGTAGTTTGTCTTTCCCATTTTGTCAATTTTTCTAACACAATTTCCAATAAAATATCCATATTGTTTAATTTTTATTTCTTAAAAAAACTATTTATTTGTGTTGAAAACGTAAAATGATTAGGTGTTGAAGCCAAATTATTATGTGAGCGTGCATAATAAACGTTTATATTTCGGATATGTACTCCCAATCCATAAGAAAAGCCCACCATGCCCTTTCGGTCATAAGAACGCATTTGTTTTCTTGTATTGTAATCAAAAGCGACTTGAATAGAAATGTATTTTACAGGCAAGATTTCTAATGCAAATGTAAAATGCCTAAACATATTGTCAAAAAATTGTCTGCCTTTTCCTTGCTCCACTTTAGTATTTGTAACCGCATCTATTACAGCAAAGGGGTCTGTAGGGTCATCGTAAGACATTTTCCATGTGTACAAATGGTGTAAAATAATATTATACCTTACGGGCAAATGTTTTAGCCTCTGCGAAAAAGCCAATTGTATATCAAAAGGGAGTTTTTCTCGCTTTGCATCGTATGGATTAAACTGCACACCTATATTTTTCAGCAATAAAGTTAGCGATATATTTTTTGGCAAACAATAATACGAAGCCGCAAAATCTACCGCCATTCCAGAGGAAAAATAATGAGCATAATCGCTAAAAAAAAGTTTTAAGTTCATTCCCAAAGAGAACATACTATCCACCAATTCTCTGCCATACCCTACAATAAGCCCATAATCCCCGGCCGTAAAAGTGCCTAATTCTTCACCGAACTCATTTGTTTCTACAAAAGAGCCATAAGTGGCAAACTGAAAGGCGAAATTGAAAGTTCCTACCTTAGAAAAATGATGCATATAGTTAAAATGTCCATATACGGCATCGGAGAAATAATCCACACAATTAAAAGCCACGCCTGTACTCAATTGTTGATTCAGCATAGAAGGATTAAGAATTGGCAGGGAATAGTCTGTATTTTCTCTTATAGAGACCAAACGTCCCCCTAATGCGGACACCCTTGCAGAAACAGGCATATCCAAAAAATTAAAAACGGTTTTTCCGCCTGTTTGAGCGAAAAGCATACTGCATAATCCACAATATAAAATCAGCAATAACCGTTTTTGCAATTTCATTATTCTATTTTTTCATTTAACGGAGTATCAATAGTTTTATTGTCATAAGTTTCATAAGCAGCGATAATTGCAGAAACAATCCGATGTCTTACCACATCGCTTTTATCCAAAAAAATGACATCAATTCCATCTATCTTGGACAACAATTTTGTTGCAAACAAAAGTCCTGAACTTTGGTGTTTTGGCAAATCTATTTGAGTTATATCTCCTGTAATCAAAAATTTGGCATTGCCTCCCATACGAGTAAGGAACATTTTCAACTGCATGGAAGTGGCATTTTGAGCCTCATCTAAAATAACATAAGCGTTGTCCAAGGTTCTTCCTCTCATAAAAGCCAAAGGTGCAATTTCTATTGTTTTTTCTTCAATATAAGATGTCAGTTTTTGTGGAGGAATCATATCTCGTAAGGCGTCGTAAAGAGGCTGCAAATAAGGGTCAAGTTTGTCTTGTAAATCTCCTGGCAAAAAGCCGAGATTTTCTCCTGCTTCTACGGCCGGACGTGTCAAAATTATTCGTTTTATTTCCTTGTTTTTCAATGCCTTAACAGCTAATGCCACTGCTGTATATGTTTTGCCTGTTCCTGCGGGACCTATAGCAAAGACCATATCGTTTTTTTTAACACTTTGGACAATTCTCAATTGATTAACCGTTCTTGCTCTAATAGCCTGTCCGTCCCGACCTTTGAGAATAAAATCACCATTAGGTTCTTCATGTTGGGCAACTTCTAAAAATTCATCTCCTTTTTCCAATAACCGCAAAATGTCATTTTCAGATAGACAACCATGCTTTTGCTGCCATTGCAACATCGCCTCAAGCAAACGATAAGGTATTTCCGTATCTTGCTCATTACCTACCAAACGAATTTCTGTACCTCGAGAAATAATTTTTATTTTAGGAAAAATACGTTTGAGGAGTTCTATATTTTCATTGTTTACACCATTGATGTCAATTATATTTTGAGGAGCGATTTCTATTATTTTTTCCATAATCTTCAGATTTTATTCTCTCACTATCTCAAAATTATAATCATCAATAAATCGGATAATTGTAGAAGGTTTGACATCTTCAACAATGCCAAAAGATTTATCTACAATATAATCTACTTTGTCTTTTATTTCTTGGCTAATATCTTGAAATCGTGCAGGTGTCGGTTTCCCTGATATGTTTGCAGAAGTAGAAATGATAGGTTTTCCGAGAAGACCTATCAGTTTTTGACAAAATTCATTTTTGACCATTCGTATAGCGATAGAACCGTCTGCCGCAATTAAAGATTTGGGCAAATTTTTTACATTGGGATAAATAAAGGTTGTCGGTCTGTTGGTTTTTTCTATCAAATCCCAAGCGATAAGCGGAATATGCTCAATATACAAGGACAATTTTTCTACTTGGTCTAAAAGAATTAAGAAATTTTTATTTAGCGAACGCTGCTTGATATTAAAAATACGAGCGATAGCCACTTCGTTTGTTGCATCACATCCTATTCCCCAAATGGTATCGGTAGGATATAAAATAACAGCACCTTGTTTTAAATATTCACTCGTTTTGATAATTTCTTCACTAAGATTCATACTATTTTTCTTAAAATGGTGAATTTATCAAACTCACCTTTATCCTACACCTATATTGTTTAAACAAATATTTTTATTTATTAATATGTTTTTCTATCCACACTCTTGCATTGACAAAGGCTTCAATCCAAGGCGATACTTCATCATGTTTTCTATCAGCGGGATAATGTCCCCATTGCCAAGAGAAGATAGCACGTTCCAAATGTGGCATCATAGCCAAATGCCGCCCATCTTCACTACACAAGGCAGCAGCATTGTAGCGTGAACCATTCGGATTGGCAGGATAACCCGAATAACTATATTTCATCGGAATATGGTATTTTTCTTCATCATAAGGCAAATCAAACTTGCCTTCACCATGAGCCACCCAAATACCCAAACGGCTACCCTTTAATGATGATAACATTACCGAATGATTTTCAACAATATTTACATTGACAAAATTTGATTCAAACTTATGAGAATCATTATGTAACATTTTAGGCATAATATGATGTTGTGGACAAATCAGCCCTAATTCTATCATCAATTGGCAACCATTACAAACCCCCAAACTCAAAGTATCTTCTCTATCAAAGAATTTTCTCAAAGCCTTCCGTGCATTTTCATTATAAACAAACGCACTTGCAAAGCCCTTAGCCGAACCTAATACATCAGAATGAGAAAAACCACCTGGAAAAGCAATCATATTCACATCTTCCAAAGTTTCTTTTCCTGACATCAAATCGCTTACATGAATATCTTTAACTTCAAAACCTGCCAAATAGAGGCTATAAGCCATTTCTCTATCGCCATTGGTGCCTTTTTCTCTGATAATTGCCGCTTTTATAGTTGATTTTTTGTGATTTTCAATATCATATTGTTGTTTTTTACCTGTAAATGTTGTTGGAAAACGGAATGATAGTTCTTGATTTTTATAATTATCAAATCTTTCCATTGCCTTTTCTTCTCCCGATTGACGGCGGTCTAACAAATAAGATGGTGAAAACCAAATATCTCTATAATTATCTATATCAAAATCAAAAGTTTGTTCACCTTTTTTCAAGTGCAGTTTTTGGTGATGTGTATCTAATTTTATTACAGCAATAGAATTGTATTTTATGCCATTTTCATCAAGTATTTGTTCTACTTTTTCACCTTCTACTTGAATAAGCACGCCTGCATTTTCTGCGAAAAGTAATTTTGCCAAATTTTGTTCAGCCATATTACTTAAATCCACATTCAATGTCAAACGATTGTCGGTAAAAGCCATTTCAAACAAGGCGGTGATTAAACCTCCTGCAGAAATATCGTGACCTGCCAAAATAAGTTCTTGCTCCAATAATGATTGAATAACATTGAATGCTTTTTTGAAATATGCCACATCGGCAATCGTAGGCACTTCATTTCCAAGTTGATTTTTGATTTGTGCAAAACTACTGCCACCCAATTTTAACTTATCTGAAGAAAAATCTATATAAAGAATTTTTGTATTTTCTTTCAATTGTAAAGCAGGTGTTACTATTTTTCTCACATCTGTAACGGCTCCGACGGCAGAGACAATCAAAGTACCTGGAGAATAAACGGTTTTATTATCTGGATATTTTTGTGTCATAGATAGAGAATCTTTGCCTGTTGGAATATTTATGCCCAATTGACAAGCGAAATCAGAAGCCGCATTTACCGCCTTGTACAAACGGGCATCTTCACCTTTGTTTTTACACGGCCACATCCAGTTGGCACTCAACGAAATGGCTTGTAAACCACCATTTAATGGT
>CALAVA010000253.1 GCA_937892025.1 uncultured Bacteroidales bacterium | reverse complement strand
AAAAATTTATTTTTGTTTTATTTTTGTTTTTCAGAAATTATATCTACCTTTGCAGCCAATATTCATCAAACGAGATTAATATGGCAACTTTGACAATGAACAAACTTTGGTCTTTTATCGAGAGCCTTTCTCTCTCGCAGGATGACCGCAACTGGCTGGCTGGCAAATTGCAGGAGCCTTCCTATCGTGTTGACCCATATACAATCAGTCCCTCTGGCGACAAATTCTTTGCTGATATCCGCAACGTGCAGGCTGTTGAGAGGGATATTGCAGAGGCTCATCGCCCTCATGCAAAGTTTACGCGATTGGAGACCAAAGAAGATATTACTGCTTTTCTCGATTCTTTGTAGCCAATGACATACGCAGTTCTTTTGTCCGAAGCAGCCAAGGCTGAACTTGCTGTCATCAAAAAGAGTGGTGACAAACCTACCATCAAGAAAATTGCAAAAATGCTGGTGGAACTTCAAGAGCACCCCCGCACAGGTACAGGTCAAGTGGAACATCTGAAACACTACATTTTTGAAGAGACGTGGTCGCGCCGTATCAACAAGCAGTACCGTATGATTTATGAAATTCACGACAAGGAGGTGTTTGTAGCCGCCATTTCCGTGCGTTCCCATTATGGTGACAAGTGACTTCATCTTCATTTAAAACGTCTATAACTTCCTAAAGTTAAATTATTTTTATTTTTGTTATTCAGAAAATATGTATATCTTTGCAGCCAATAAAACCATAGAATCGATATGACAGCCATACAACTCAATTCCATGAACATAGAACTTTGGCAGAGCATCGGAGCCATTGCCGACAGCGAACTCCTAATGAAGCGTCTGACCCGATATGCCAAGAAACTCGTAGCGGAGCGGAAAGCCGACCCTACGGAAATGACCCGTGAGGAATTCTTTGCCCGTGTGGACAAATCTTTGGAACAGGCTCGGCAAGGGCACGTACACAGGATTGAATCAAAAGAGGAGTTGAACCAATTTTTGAACAGCCTTTGAATCCTATGTACAAACATACCATCAACGATACAGAGGTCGTGGTGTTGGTGCTTACCACATACGGTCATTATGGTGACAAGTGACTTCATCTTTATTCACGATTATTAGAATCTTTCTGACATTTTTTTATTTCACCTAAAATCCGCAGAAGAAAAACTATGTTAAAAGCGCAAACCC
>CALAVA010000252.1 GCA_937892025.1 uncultured Bacteroidales bacterium | reverse complement strand
ATAACGTTGATGACATTTCTATCACTATGATTTCACAGCAATCTAAAGTTTCAAGAATGGCTTATTATAGAAACTTTAATTGTAAAAATGATATTATTTTGTATTTTCTGGAATCTGTTTTTTATGAAATAAAATATCTACCTTTTTACAATGTAATCTTTACGGTCAACCCTCTTTGTGTCATTATTTTTGCAATTCTACGCACCTCTTCATACGAAGAGGTAAAGACATCGCATTTGCCTGCTGTATGTGTAATAAAAGCACATTGTAAAGCCTGTTCGTAACTATGACCACATAACTCCATTAAAGTATCTATAACAAACTCAAAAGTGTTATAATCATCATTTATTAGCCACAACACACAAGGCGATTCTGCCAATGCGGCTTCTTGATAAGACTCTTCTGCTTTATATTGTGATTTACCACTCATCAATAATCACCTTTTCGGGTTGCATACCTTCTTTTAATGCTTCTATTATTTTGTGTACAGCCTCGTCTATTTGGTGGAGATGGTCATAGCGTGCAGAAGTCCATTCTGGGCGAGAATTATCTAACCATTTTTCTATTGGGAATCGTGCAGACTCTTTTTTATAAATATCGGTTATCGTATAACGATAACGATTTTCTTTTGCTTCTATAGTTAAAGTATAATATACAAAACCTGCAGCAGTCCATGTTTTTCCGTCTTTTGCCAATGTACTAATTTTGATATTAGACTCACATACCAAAGTTGTATTGTTTTGGTCAGTTTTTTTTATTGCAACCATTGGATTGCTAAAATAGCCATTAGCCCATTTTACCGCACGGTCATACAAGACAGACGAATTGCCTTGTTGTTGAACGACTTCTCTATAAGTTACCAACTTGGTATTTTCATCAATAGGCATATTTGGAAAATCATTATGTTGTGTTTTTTGAGCCATTAGACTACCTACAAAGGGAAACACACAAACCATTATAAAAAGAAATCCTCTTCGCATATTTAAATATTTTTTCGTTTATAAATACAAAATGTATAATCGTAAGGGTGTTGTTCATCAACTTTGCACTTTATTTCTTCTTGCAAATCCCATTCCAAAACATCAAAAGGAGGGAAAAAAGCGTCAGCATCGGGGAAATCAGCATGGATTTTTGTCAAATACAAAGTTGACACCATCGGGAGGAATTGTCTATACACCGAAGCTCCTCCCATGATAAATACTTTTTCTTCTTTTTCTATCAGCCGCAAAGCCTCTTCTATGGAATGTGCCATATAGCAAGCGGCATAACGTTGCATTTCATTGGCGGCCAATACAATATTTTTTCTACCCGACAATGGTTTGTGTGGCAAAGATTGATAGGTATTTTCTCCCATCAAAACAGTTGCTCCCAATGTAACTTTTTTAAACCATTTCAAATCGTTGGGCAAATGACAAAGCAACTCATTTTTCCGACCTATTTCATTATTGTTGCCGATAGCAACTATCATATTTAAATTTTTGTATATCATTATCTTTTATTTTTTAATAAACGATTTGCAATTATCGGTAGTTCTTCAACAGACACTCTATCTTGATTCATTTCGTCTCGGAAACGAATAGTTACTGTATTATCTTCCAATGTTTGATTATCAACTGTTATACAGAAAGGCGTACCGATAGCATCTTGACGGCGGTACCGTCTTCCGATAGCGTCTTTTTCATCATATTGACAATTGTAGTCTTCTTGCAGTGTTGCCAATATTTCTCTTGCTTTTTCGGGCATTCCATCTTTTTTTACAAGTGGCAAAACAGCAAATTTGTAGGGAGCCAAAAAAGGAGGAATTTTCAACACAACTCTTTCAGAGCCATCTTCTAATTTTTCTTCTGTATAAGCATTGCTCAGAACAGCCAAGAACATTCTATCCAAGCCAATAGATGTTTCCACAACATAAGGGACATAACTTTCGTTGAGTTCTGGGTCAAAATATTGCATTTTTTTACCTGAATAGGTTTGGTGTGCATTCAAATCAAAATCGGTACGCGAATGGATACCCTCCAATTCTTTAAATCCAAATGGGAACTCAAATTCAATATCCGTAGCGGCATTGGCATAATGGGCTAATTTTTCGTGGTCATGAAAACGAAATTTTGTTTCTTTGATACCTAAAGATTTGTGCCATTTCATACGTTCTTCTTTCCAATAGGCAAACCATTTGAGTTCTTCGCCCGGACGAACAAAGAATTGCATTTCCATTTGTTCAAACTCTCTCATTCTAAAAATAAACTGGCGTGCGACTATTTCATTTCTAAAAGCCTTACCTATTTGGGCAATTCCAAAAGGCACTTTCATTCTTCCTGTTTTTTGTACATTGAGAAAATTGACAAAAATTCCTTGTGCAGTTTCGGGACGCAAATAAATAGTGTCTGCTTCTTCAGCGGTAGAACCCATTTGTGTAGCAAACATTAAATTAAATTGTCTTACCTCTGTCCAATTTCTTGAGCCAGAAATAGGGCAAACAATTCCCAATTCTTCTATCAAGGCTTTTATTGCATGTAAATCATTGTTTATCATTGCTTTTTGGAATCGGCTGTTTACATTATTTATCTTTGCCTGATATTCTTGCACTCGCTGATTGGTAGCCCTAAACATTTGCTCGTCAAAGTTGTCAAAACGTTTTGATGCTTTTTCTACTTCTTTATTGATTTTATCCTCTAATTTTTGTAGATAATCTTCTATTAAATTATCTGCCCGATAACGTTTTTTTGAATCTTTATTATCTATCATTGGGTCATTGAAAGCATCAACGTGTCCGGAGGCTTTCCATATTGTTGGATGCATAAAAATAGCACTATCAATACCGACAATATTTTCATGCATTTGCACCATGGCTTTCCACCAATATTGTTTGATATTATTTTTTAATTCTACGCCCAATTGACCATAATCATACACAGCACTCAATCCGTCATATATTTCACTTGAAGGAAAAACAAATCCATATTCTTTAGCATGTGCTGTTATTTTTTTTAACAAATCTTCATTATTTGCCATCTTTTTATATATTTTTTATCAAAAAAATAAATGTTCTATCAATATTTTTGTTCCAATAAGTATCAAAATAATTCCGCCAAAAATTTCAACATTAAAAGTGAAACGATGTTTAAAATAATTGCCTATTTTCAATCCTAACAAAGACAATACAAATGTTATTCCTGCAATAATAAGTACGGCTTTTAGTATTGTCTGTGGGTAAAAGGCAAAAATTAGTCCAGAAACCAAAGCGTCTATGCTTGTAGCGATGGACAATAACAATAAGTTTTTTATAGAAAAATAGTCCATTTTTTGGCCTTCTGGTTTATCTTTTATACTTTCATATATCATTTTTATACCTAAAAACAACAGAATACCAAATATTATCCAATGGTCTATATTATCAATTTTTTGGGCTAATGGGACTCCTATGAGCCAACCAATCAAAGGCATAAGTCCTTGAAATGCTCCGAATAAGAAAGCCATTAACAAACTTTTTCGTATAGGGAGTTTTTCATAACAAACTCCACACGAAATAGATACGGCAAAACAATCCATTGCTAAACCGACTGCCCATAAAATAATAAATGTTAATGTCATTTGCTCTATTTGGTGTAATGTAAATGCCGTCTAAGAAAATCATTTTCATTAGACGACACATATTTCAATTTTTTTGTCAAACAAAATTATTTCTTTTCCGAATACACTTTTTCATTATTAGGATATCCTTCACTTTCATCAACAATGAGTATTAATTGACTATTTTCTATCCTATATTTATAGGTAGCATCAGCCACTTTTGAGCCGTCGTCTTGAGTTTGGTTGTAAAAAGTTAGTTTGTTGTGTTTACGTTCAAAATTGCCTTCTCTTATCCAACGCGTATATTTACCTTCATTGCGTAGCATATAACTTTGTTTGAATTTTTGGTTATTTCCTGAATCAAAGGTCAAAACTTCTTTACAAGAATCTACGGATAAATTTTGTGCTGCCTTGATGTCAATTTCCCAACTACCGACAATTTTCATTTTGTCATATTTGTTACAACTTATTGACAATACTCCTACAAAAACAGACAAGCCAACTACAAACATCAATTTTTTTTGTATCTTTTTCATTTTATTTGATTTTAAAAAATTAATAACAACTATTTTTCATTAAATAATTTTGTACATAATCTCTCACTCCGTCTTCTAATGAGGTAAATGGTTGATTATAACCCACATCTATCAATTTATCCATTTTTGCTTGTGTATAATATTGGTATTTTTCACGTAAATCCATCGGCATATCAACAAATTCAATACATTCTGTTTTTCCCATAGCGGCAAAAGTAGCCTTTGCCAAATCGAGAAAAGAGCGAGCATGACCGGTGCCAACATTATATAATCCAGATTTGGGCTGTGTTTTCATCAAAAAAGCAATTACATTGATAACGTCTTTTACATAGATAAAATCCCTCAATTGTTTTCCGTCTTCAAAATTAGGATTATGAGAACGGAACAACTTCACTTTGCCTGTTTCTTGAATTTGATGAAAAGCGTGCCATATCACAGAGGCCATTCTTTTTTTATGATATTCATTTGGTCCATAAACGTTAAAGAATTTCAATCCAGCCCAAAATGGGGGTTCTTCTTCTTGTTGTAATGCCCACTTATCAAATTCATTTTTAGAAACGCCATATAAATTTAAGGGATTGAGTTTTTCTACAATGCTATGACTATCCACATAGCCAAATTCTCCATTGCCATACGTAGCCGCAGAAGAAGCGTATATCAGCGGAATATTATACAAGACGCAATTTTCCCATACTTGTTGAGTATAACTTAAATTTAATTCATCCAACAATTCCCAGTTGGTTTCTGTCGTATCCGTTCTTGCTCCAATATGAAGGATAAACTTTACTGCATTACCATTGGCTTCTAACCACGAGAAAAATTCTGTACGACTCACTTTGGTAACAAATGACTTGTGTTCCAAATTGCAGTTTTTTTCTTGTTTAGAGAAATCATCAACAGCAATTAGATTTTCATAGTTTAATTCATGTAATCTCTGCAATAAGCAACTCCCAATAAAACCGGCAGCACCTGTTACAACGATATATTTCATGGTCTTTCTTTTTTATATTTTTATTTTGCAAAAGTATCAAAAAAACAGACAATAATAATCAAATTCTACTGTTTTTGTACAAAATATTTGTTTTATATTTAATTATCATTATTTTCAATTGCTTTTCTTTCTCTATTAGAAATATCATAAACCACTTCTACCTCCTCTTCGTAGGCTTTGTGTTTGATGTAATTTCTCCATTTTGCCAAAACTTCTTGCATATCTTGGCATAATTCGGAATCAAAAAACATTCTTTTTCCTGTTATAGGATGTTCAAAGCCAATACATTTAGCGTGCAAGGCTTGTCTTGGCAAGATTTCAAAGCAATTTTGAACAAATTGCTTATATTTTGAGAATGTTGTTCCTTTCAGAATTCTGTCTCCTCCATAGGTAGCATCGTTAAACAAAGGATGGCCAATATGTTGCATGTGTACGCGTATTTGATGTGTTCTACCTGTTTCCAATTGGCACTCTATTAATGTTACATAGCCGAATCGTTCCAAAATTTTCCAATGAGTAACAGCATGTTTACCTTGTGTGTCATCAGAAAACACGGTCATAATTTTTCTATCTTTAGCACTTCTGCCCACATTTCCGACAATAGTACCATTGTCTTCTTGAAAATCTCCCCAAACCAAAGCCTGATATTTTCTATCTATAGTATGATTAAAGAATTGGGCTGCTAACTTTGCTTGTGCATATTCTGTTTTTGCGACAAGCATCAAACCTGAGGTGTTTTTATCTATTCTATGCACTAAAAACGGAGCTGCCATTGTTCCGTCTTGACACAAGATATGCTGTAAATGATAGCACAAGGCATTTACCAAAGTGCCACTATAATTGCCATAAGCAGGATGAACCACCATTCCTGGAGCTTTGTTTATCACCAACAAATCATCATCTTCGTAAACAATATCCAAAGGAATATTTTCTGGAATAAGTTCTATCTCTCTTGGTGGATAAGACAAAACAACCGAGATTTCATCAAAAGGCTTTACTTTGTAGTTTTGTTTGGCAATTGTTCCATTGACAAGAATATTTCCCGCCATAGAGGCCTGTTTTATTTTGCTCCTTGACGTATTAGCCATTTGACCGGCCAAATATTTATCTAACCGTAAGAGTCCTTGTCCTTTATCGACAACAACTCTAAAATGCTCAAAAAGTTCATCACCGCCTTCTTCTTTGTTTTTGTCTTCTGGCACATCGAAATTTTCGGTCATATTCAACAAATCCTCCATCCAAACAAATCTTTTTATCTATCACTATCGTTTAGACAACTTATTACTTAACATTCTCAAACGGATATTGTGAATGATTTTTTTTGTATAAAGAGGAAAATCGGCTTTCATCATCCAATCATAATAAGAAGGTTCTATGGAAAATACATGTTCTATAGTTTTCCCCTTATGTTTTCCAAAATTGAACACTTCCTCATCTTTTTCATTAAAAACGATATGACCAGCAAAATCCACATTTCTTCCCGCTACC
>CALAVA010000251.1 GCA_937892025.1 uncultured Bacteroidales bacterium | reverse complement strand
ATCTTCTATAAACTCTTCAAAAACCAAATCCATATCTTTTTCAGAAAAAAAGGACGGCAAAGGCATAATTTGTTTAGGTTTTATTACTAATTTAAACGGATTGGTTTCTACAATATTTTCTAATTGCAAAAAATGATAAAATGTACTCAAAGAGGCTATCTTTCTATTGACGGAACGTGATGAAATATCATTTTCCATCATGTCAACCATCCATGCACGGATATGCTTTACTTGTACCGATTGTACCAATTCTATTTGTTTATCCAAAGACAAATTATTCGATTCTAAGGGGTTCATAAACTTTATAAACTCCATTATATCATGAGAATATGAATAAATAGTATTCTCAGCATATCGCTTTTCATATTTCAGATAATTCTCAAACCGCACTAATAATTCCATAAAAAAAGTGTTACCTTTTCAATGTTCAAAGATAACACTTTTTTTTAAACAAAGAAAAAAAATTTATTCTTCTTCTTTTGAACGCAATTGCTGTACATAGATAGCCTTGCGTTTTTGTTCCCGTAGAAGTACAGATTTTTTAGTAAATTTTTGACGAGCTCTCAACTCTCTAACTACACCTGTTTTTTCGAATTTACGTTTCAGTTTTTTCAACGCTCTTTCGACATTTTCACCTTCCTTAATTGGAACAATAATCATAATAAATACCTCTTTCTTTTATTTTGGTTAGTAATTTGGCAAAGGTAACATTTTTTTTCTTATCTTTCTATTTTTATCTAAAAAAAAAATTTTTTCCTTTTCAAAAAAAATATTGTATATTTGCGAGTTAAAAATTTTATTAACCAATAAGAAAAAAAAGTAATAAAAATGAGTAGAATAGTTCACATAAGTGCAAGACAAATCTTAGATTCAAGAGGGAATCCGACCGTAGAAGTTGATGTTTATACAGAAAATGGAATCATAGGCAGAGCCGCCGTTCCCTCTGGTGCTTCTACAGGCATACACGAAGCCGTAGAACTGAGAGATGATGACAAATCTTTATTTTTAGGCAAAGGTGTCCTCAAAGCCGTTAGTAATGTCAATAAAATTATTGCAGAAGAACTAAAAGGCTATCCCATAGATTGGCAAGAAGCCATTGACCGCCGCATGATAGAACTTGATGGCACCGACAATAAAGGCAATTTGGGTGCCAATGCTATTTTGGGAGTATCTTTGGCATGTGCCAAAGCCGCTGCCCAAGAAACAGGTCAAGAATTGTATCGTTATGTAGGTGGAGTCAATGCAAACACCTTGCCAATCCCTATGATGAATATCCTCAATGGAGGTTCTCATGCTGATAATTCTATTGATTTTCAGGAATTTATGATTATGCCCGTTGGTGCATCTTCTTTTTCAGAAGCATTACGTTGGGGTGCTGAAGTTTTCCATAATTTAAAAAGTGTATTAAAAGCGAAAGGGTATTCCACCAACGTTGGCGATGAAGGTGGTTTCGCTCCAAATTTAAAATCAAACGAAGAAGCCATTGAAGTTGTTCTTCAGGCAATAGAAAAAGCAGGTAGAAAACCCGGCGAGGAAATTTGTATTGCCTTAGACCCTGCTTCTTCTGAATATTATATACCCGAAGAAAAAGTATATCACCTACACAAATCTACAGGTGATAAACTTACCGCTACTCAAATGGTTGATTTTTGGGCAGATTGGACCAAACGCTATCCTATCATCTCCATTGAAGATGGTATGGCTGAAGACGATTGGGAGGGTTGGAAAATGTTAACGGAAAGAATTGGCTCTAATGTACAATTGGTCGGAGATGACCTTTTTGTTACAAATTCAGCAAGATTGAGAGAAGGTATAGCCAAAGGTGTTGCTAATTCCATTTTAGTAAAAGTTAATCAAATTGGAACATTAACAGAAACTATTGAGGCCGTTAATTTAGCATATCGAAACGGATATACCGCAATTATGAGCCATCGTTCAGGTGAAACAGAAGATACGACAATTGCAGATTTAGCAGTTGCTCTTAATACAGGACTTATAAAAACAGGTTCAGCAAGTCGTACCGATCGTATTTGCAAATACAACCAATTGCTTCGTATCGAAGACCAACTTGGTGAAGTAGCTGAATACCGTGGATTGAAATCATTCTACAACCTTAAAAAATAATCGTTGATATGTCAACGTTTTAAGAGCCTATCTATTTCGGATAGGCTCTTTTTTGTGTATAAAGGGTAGCTGAATTCTGTGATTTAAATATGGCT
>CALAVA010000250.1 GCA_937892025.1 uncultured Bacteroidales bacterium | reverse complement strand
CTGCACGTCGAGCTTTTCGAAAATCTGGCGGCGGTAGAACTTCACAGTGTCGACCTTCTCCAATACATGCCATAGCCTTTGAAACTCAACAAGAAACTGAATGGTTGTGTTATATTGGCAACAACAAAAGATTTAAAACCAATTTGTCTTCCGCTTTTACATATCAAGGGATAGATGGTCATTTAATGGTGGAACGGATTGCTCAAATAGGAGATGCTTTTCGTGTAAAATTCACATGGACACCCTCCTATCTCACTTTTGCTGAAATTATTGAATGTATAGGAAAAACGCCTTTGCCACCATACATTAAAAGAATAGCGGAAAACACGGATAAAGAAAGGTATCAAACTATTTATGCACAAGCGAATGGCTCTGTTGCCGCTCCAACGGCCGGCTTACATTTCACCAAAGAAGTATTCTCTTCTCTAAAAGAAAAAGGGATTGACACCGAACAACTTACACTACATGTTGGTGCTGGAACCTTCAAACCCGTTACTGAGGAATATGCGGAGAAGCACCTCATGCATACTGAGCAAATTCTTTTATGGAAAACAACCCTTGAACATTTAATAAGCCAATCTCATAAACAAATAATTGCTGTCGGCACAACAACAACACGTGCCTTAGAAAGTATCTATTGGATAGGCGTAAAAATACACCAATATCTTCAAAACCACCAAAGCATTGACCAATCTGCATTACACCTTTCTCAATGGGAAGTTTATGAAAATCAAATGCAAACAGCTATCAACACAAACACTTCATTTCAAGCAATTTTAAATTATATGAACACACAAAATGTTGATGTTTTGCATTTATCTACCTCTATTATGATAACTCCTTATTATCGTCCTAAAATAGTTAAAGGATTGATAACCAACTTTCATCAACCCAAAAGCACGTTATTGTTATTGATAGCAGCTTTTGTGGGTGAAGATTGGAAAAACATCTACACTTATGCTTTAAATCACCAATTTCGATTTTTGAGTTATGGTGATGCTTGTCTGTTTATTTAGTCTAAGAAAAAAATGAAAACGAAACGTGTTTTTATAGGTATTTTTGGCAAAAGAAACAAAGGAAAAAGTTCCCTTATCAACGCTTTGGTCAATCAACCCATAGCCATCGTAAGCCCAGAGGCTGGCACGACAACCGATCCTGTAAAAAAAACAATGGAAATTTTCGGCATAGGTCCAACAGTTTTAATAGATACTGCAGGCATTGATGATGAAGGAGAATTGGGCAAACAAAGAATAGAAAAAACCATGCAAGTTATTCCAACCATAGATGTTGCCATAATAGTTCTCTCAAACAATGAATTTTCTATAGAAGAGCAAGAACTCTGTACAACATTTCGCCAAACAAACACTCCATTCTTGTTTGTACACAATAAAGAAGACCTTGTTGCTATGGACAAAAATATAGAACAAAACCTTTTGCAATATAAGGTGCCAATTATAAAGGTGAGTTGCAATACAAAAGAAAATATTGACCTTTTGATTGATAAAATTGTAGAAATCACCCCATCAAGTGCTTATAAAACTCGTTCTCTCATCGGAGATTTGATTAACCCCAACGACAAAGTTGTTTTGGTTATGCCTATTGATGAAGAAGCACCAGAAGGACGATTGATTTTACCTCAAGTTCAGACTATTAGAGATATTTTAGACAATAATGCAATATGTATTTCATTACAAACCAATCAATTAAAACATTACCTTCAAACAGAAACCCCCAAACTTGTCATCACTGATAGTCAGGCTTTTGGAGAGGTAAATCATATTGTTCCTCAAAATATACCTCTGACGAGTTTTAGTATTATTTTGGCTCGTTCAAAAGGAAATTTTGAGCATTATCTACAAGGCACTCAACATATTAGAAACTTAAAAGACAATGACAAGATTCTATTATTGGAATCTTGTTCTCACCCCATTCATTGTCAAGATATTGGACACTACAAACTTCCTAATCTTCTACAAAAAGTTACAGGCAAAACACTCCATTTTGATATGAGCAGTTCCCTTACTCCTCTTCCCAAAAACATAGAACAATATGCAATGGCTATTCAATGCGGTGCCTGCATGGTCAGTGAAAAACAAGTGCAAAACAGAATAAAAACCATAATAAACGCACATATCCCCGTTTCTAACTATGGTATGACATTGGCTTTTTTAAATGGTATTTTTAATCGTGCGGTAGAACTTTTCGTTTAATTCATTCTTATGATTTATGGACACTTTAATCAATGATATTTTCAAGATAAAAACTGAAGAGCAATTTCAAACTTTAGCATTACAAATTTTTGATTATCAATATAAACATATAGACATTTATCAGCGTTATATTCAGACACTCAACATAGACATAGCCCATATAAAAAAAATAGAAGATATTCCTTTTCTGCCAATTTCAACATTCAAATTTCACAAAATATCAACAAGAAAAACGAATGAAAATCAATATTTTGAAAGCAGTGGAACGACAAGTCAAACTCCATCAAGACATTATATTGCTGATATACATATTTATGAACGCAGTTTTTTATCTTGTTTTGAACAATTCATAGGTTCTCCCTCCCAGTTTGCCATTTTAGCCCTACTGCCCTCCTATTTGGAGCGAGAACATTCCTCATTGGTGTATATGGTTGATAAACTCATGCAAACAAGTGGCAATCCATACAATGGATTTTATTTATACAATTTTAAACAATTGGCAGACAGACTTAACTATCTAAAAAACAACAATATAAAAACAATATTATTCGGTGTTTCGTTTGCTTTGTTAGACTTTGTTGAAGAGTTTCAGATTGAATTTCCAGAACTTATCGTTATTGAAACAGGAGGCATGAAAACACGAAGAAAAGAGATGCCTCGTCAAGAAATCCACCAAATATTATCTTCAGGTTTTTCTGTCCCGACCATCTATTCAGAATACGGCATGGCAGAATTGTTCTCCCAAGCCTATAGCATAAATGGAACAACATTTTCATGTCCAAAATGGATGAAAATTTTGTTAAGAGATATGCAAGACCCTATTGCCTCTCCGACAATCCCAATCGGACAAAAAGGAGGCATAAATATTATTGATTTAGCCAACATTTATTCATGTTCATTTATCGCCACTCAAGATGTAGGCAAACTTGTATCTGATAATGAATTTGAAGTTTTAGGACGTTTTGATAATGCAGACCTCAGAGGTTGTAATCTGTTGTACGAACAATAAAACAATCAAGATTATTCCACCAAATTACAATAATGCCTATAGGTTATACTTACTTCATTTACATATTTAAGCGTATGTTTGGCATTATATTTTCCTGTTTGTAAAACAAGTTTTTTTCTGACATTGTTGTTGTTCAAATCTAACATAGTCTCTTTTATGTTCTCCCATTTTGTTGCGTCTTTATGCTGAAATTCTGCAATTTTCATTGCATCTTCCATACGCATAAACCCGGCGTTATAGGCCGCAAGGACAAAATAAGGCATATTTTCATTATCTATACCTTTATTTTGCATTTTACGTTGATGGCTGGCCAATACTTTTGCTCCAGATTCTATCTGTTGCTCAATGGTTTCCATTTCTGACACGCCAAAATGTTCGGAGGTTTGCGGGGTTATTTGCATAATACCAAAAGATCCTTTTCTACCGATAAGCGAAGGTTTAAACCTTGATTCTTGATAGGCAACAGCCGCCAACAAACGCCAATCTATACCATATTTTTTAGCATAACGCTGAAAATATGTATCATACGGCGAAATATGATTATTTTTTGACAATAAACTACTGTTTATCAGCTTTTTATGATGCAATGAATTGGGATCATAATATTTTGCAATCAATTGACGATAAGTTTTTGTCTGTTTAAAATTCTTTAACCATAGGTTTACACTATCCAACAAGGTATAATTGGAAGGAAATACCAACCAATGATATTGTTTTTCTTCATTTATAACAACATGATAATCAATATTTTTATTTATCTTTTGTTGATTTACCAAAAATCTTGCATCACAAATGGTTGCATCTGCACTATCATGGAGAATTTGTTCAAAAACGGCATTCATATTTTTTTCATCTGTCAATAATAAGGATATATTTCCATAAATGCTATTCTTTAATACATGAAGCAAGGTATTGTCAATTTCATACGGTATCAACATTCGACAAGTTGTATCGGGATAAAGACAAGATATTTGTCCTGTCTTATCCTGTTGAAAAAACAAATTATCTTTGCGTTGAACAATAACTTGCTGCGAACAAGAGTGTGTTTCTGTATAATCTGCAAACAAATCTATCTCCAATAGATAAGGAATATTCATTGCCAAAATATCAACTTCATCGTTCCATAAAGAATATAGATTGTCCCAAATAGTTTTGTTTACAATATAATTAGTTGCCAAACCATAATAAGAAGCCATGTTTTCTAATATTTCATACTGAAAACCAGAAACTTTGCCATCATCTAAAAAATAATCCATTTCATCGGGCAAAATACCAATACGTAAGGTTTTTATTTCTTTAATAGTTTGAAAATCACGAAATCTATATTGCTTTGACTTTGTGTTTGCTACTCTGAAGACAATAAAAATGATACCGCCAAGCAAAACAGCCACTATGGAAGATAACAATAATACAGAAAAACGTTTGTTGTGCATTAGTATTTTATTATTTTTTTGACAATTATCTTATTAGTTTTCAGTCTAATAAAAAGAAAATACGCACCAATAGGGAGTTGACGAATATCCATTTCTGCCATTGTATTATTTATCTGCTCCACAGACTCTATTTTCTGTCCCATAAGGTTGTATAAGAACAATTCTTGAATATCTGCTTGTGTTTTAGTTTCACACGTAATATATTCAGAAGAAGGGTTCGGATAAACAAGTATATCATCATCACCTATTTTTTTTGTAACAACAAGCGTATTATCAGCAGGTTCTACTCCTTGAAAAAAGGACAAGCCGCCTGCCAAATTTCCCACTATCATTTCAGGATAGCCATCTTGATTGATGTCCGCCAAAGTCAATGTGGTCTTTTCCCCTTCATTTATTACAATCTTTTGATTATCAAATACTAAAAATTGTTTTTCTATAATAGGTGTCCATTTTTCTCTCAATTTGGATTTTATCTCACCATAATAGACAATTGTTCCACTTTCTGAGCCAACAAATAGTTTATCGTCATAAATACATGGGGTTGCATAGCCAAAATATGATTGTTCATAATCTCGCACATCTACTCCACCAAAATTAGGAATATCCAAATAGAAATCTGCAT
>CALAVA010000249.1 GCA_937892025.1 uncultured Bacteroidales bacterium | reverse complement strand
TGTATGGGGCAAGTTAAAGCGATAGAGGCGGTTATGCTTCTGCCACGTCAGAACTATCCTATTAGTTCCACCGAAAACTTGAAAAAGGCTACGGAAGACGCTCCACCGATATATGCACACTATGGGCGTTATTGGCATGGTAGCACATTTTTCGCCCGATTTTTAATGTCTTTTTATGACTATGCCTATGTAAGAATTTTATTGTATATATTCAGCAGCATGTTGCTTGTAGTATTTTTAGTACAACTATACAAAATAAGCAATTGGATTACCACATTAAACGTTTTAGTAGGTTTTTTAATTGGCAATGTTTTTATAATGCAATTTTCCATGCAGTTTTTTTTCATATTGGCTCTTTCACTATTGGGAGCCATATTGTGCATCTATAAAGGCAGAGAAAATAAAGATGCTGACATCCTTTTCTTAATATTTGGAAGTTTAACTAATTATTTTGATCTGCTCACTACTCCTATTCTTTCTTTAGGCATCATGCTTGTGCCAACGATACTGTTTTTAAGCAAGCAAAACTATACATTTGCACAATTATTGAAAAAAATCCTATTTTTATCGGCTTTATGGGCAGGTGGTTATGCTTTTACATTTTTTGCCAAATGGATTATTGCAAGTTTGTTGTGTGGGGAAAACGTTTTACAAAATGCCTTCAATCAAGTGATTTATAGAACAAGTACAGAGGGCAATATGTGGATAGAAAAGCCCTATTCCAGATGGCAAGCACTCACCCAAAACACCAATCTTATCACTTGGCCATATTTCTGTTTGTGCCTGATTGCTAATTGTATTTATTTTGTAGTAAAACATTTTAGCAAAACAAACAAAGAAACCATTCTACAAACAAACGAAAAACAACAATTAGCAGTGGGCAACCTTAAAACCTGTATTTTGTTTTTACTAATAGGATTGTATCCATACCTATGGTATCTTATGGCGGCCAACCATAGTTTTTTGCATTGGTGGTTTACTTATCGAGGACAAATTGTCAGTCTAATTTGTTTCTTGTTAAGTTTTCAATATTTGCTGACATTTATACAAACAATTATTTTTCAACGCTTTAAACAAGCGAAAGGAGATGTCTGAAAAAGAAATTTATATAGAATGGGCAGAAAAAATGGATTTGCCCTTATTTTTTCAACCATGGTGGTTAGACGCTGTTTGCTGTCAGGGCAAAACATGGAATGTTATTCTATATCGGCAAAACGATACTATAAAAGCCGCCCTTGTCTTCCAAAAAATGAAAAAATATGGTTTGACTTGTTTTCTTTTGCCAGAATTAACTCCATATTTAGGCTGTTGCTTTGCAAAAACAATAAAGACCTCAGAACAACAACAAATAAGCCTACATTTACTTTATCAATTGACAAAACAAAAACCTGCCATCTTGCAATTGACTTGTTGGTCAAAAGAAATGGCATTTCAAATTCAAAAGGAAGCAAAATTTAATATACAAGAACGAATTACATACAAAATCAAAGATATCAACCTTGCCGAAAGCGGGATGCACAAAATCGACTGGGTAAAGAAAAACTGCCCTCTGCTG
>CALAVA010000248.1 GCA_937892025.1 uncultured Bacteroidales bacterium | reverse complement strand
TTTTGAAACCTGATTCTGTAATTATCGAACCGACTTCAGGAAATACAGGAATTGGTCTTGCATGGGTTGGCGCAGCTAAAGGCTACAAAGTAATTATCGTTATGCCTGAAACAATGAGTGTAGAACGCAGACAACTAATGAAAGCCTATGGAGCAGAATTGGTTTTGTCTGATGGCACCAAAGGAATGAAAGGAGCCATTGCCAAAGCACAAGAATTAGCCGATAGCATTCCCAATAGTTTCATTCCCGGACAATTTGTCAATCCTGCTAACCCCCAAATGCACTTCAACACAACCGGACCAGAAATTTATAACGATACAGATGGAGCCGTTGATATTTTTATAGCAGGTGTTGGCACAGGCGGAACGATAACAGGAGTTGGTCAATATCTAAAATCTAAAAAATCAAGCGTTAAAATTATTGCTGTAGAACCCGCAACTTCGGCAGTGCTTTCTACTGGTGTAGCAGGCTCACACAAAATTCAAGGTATTGGTGCCGGTTTTGTGCCTGAGATTCTTGATACGAACATCTACGATGAAATTATTACTGTCCAAAATGAAGATGCTTTTGCTATTGGCAAAGAGATTGGGCGTAAGGAAGGTGTTTTGGTGGGCATTTCTGCAGGTGCCGCCGTTTGGGCAGCCTTAGAAACAGCCAAACGACCAGAAAATAAAGGTAAACACATTGTTGTATTGCTCCCCGACACTGGCGAACGCTACCTTAGCACACCACTATTCGCTGATTAACAACATATACAAAAACAACAACATGGGCAAGGGAAACAATAACACCTTGCCCATTTATAATAAGGTCTATATTTTTGAGTTCAATATAACATTTACAATATGAAGATTTCTACACGTGGTAGATATGCCCTTCGGGTGATGATTGATATTGCAGAGCAATGTTCTTCAAATTATATTCGTTTAAAAGACATCTCCGAAAGACAAGATATTTCATTGAAATATTTGGAAAGTATCACAAGTATGCTTTCAAAATCTGGTTTAATAGAAGGTGTTCATGGACACGGAGGTGGCTATAAATTAACAAAAAAACCTGAAGAATACACTATCGGAGAAATACTCCGCATTACCGAAGGCACACTTTCTCCTGTAAGTTGTTTGGAATGTGGAGCAAAAGTTTGCCAACGAGAATCAATATGCAGGACATTACCTATGTGGAAAGAACTATATAAAACCATCAACACATTTTTTAACACCCACACCCTCGCCGATTTGATGATAAAAGCACCTGACCTTGGATATTTTAACGCATCACTTTAAAATATGTGCCTGTTTCAGTTGAAGGAACATAATCATTTACAAAGCAATAAATCCACATTGAGTTTGCAAATGTATAAAAACCATTGGGGTGTCCGTTTTTTTTCATTTTTCCATTCAAAACCTCAAACATTTTTTATACATTTGCAAACTCAATGTGAATAGCATATTTTCACTGATAACGTTATAATTTTCACTATACCTAAAAGCAACAAATAATGGACATAAACATTAAGACAAAAATAGACAATTTGATACAAGAAATTTCTAAAATAAGCGACTTAACCCAAAAAACAGAAGCCTATGACTATATGATTCGTCAGGCCGATTTCTGTATATGGTCATTAGAAGAAGAACAAAGACAATACAAAAATGCTGGTGATTATTAAACAGCATTTAAAAGATAAAACGTATGCAAAATATCGGCATTTCATAGCCACCTATAAGGTTATTGTTTTATCAAATAATAATTAATCATTTTTAACGTTAAAAATAATTAGTTATATCTCTTTATTGGAAAATAAAAAGAATGAATTTTCACAGACAAATTTCATATAAACTGAAATATATCGGTTTTACAATTATATGTTTATTGTTGTCCTTATATAGTTGTAGTACAAAAAAAGACGCATTTCTCAATCGGGCTTACCATTCTACAACTGCACATTTTAACGTTATATTTAATGGGAATGAAAGTTATAAAGAAGGTGTTGATAATTTAAAAAACACTCCCAACGACAATTATACCGCTATTTTACCCATTTATTGTCGCCCTACCAAAACAGATGCCTTACAACAATCCCCACAATGGGATAAAACTATAGAAAAATGTTCAAAAGCCATCAAAAAACACTCTATGATGATTAAGGGCGTGGAAAAATGCAAGCCTATCGACCAAGCCTATCTTTTATTGGGCAAAGCCTACTATCAAAGACAAGACTATGCAGATGCACTTGGAGTTTTTAATCACCTGATATTCAATCATTCTTCAACAAATACATATACAGATGCCTACACATGGAAAGCCCAAACTTTGTTACAACTTGACCGCATACAAGAAGCAGAAGAATGTTTGGAAGAATCTCGTATGCTAATGGCAGACAATAAGGAACGATACAAGCAACATTGGGAGGCCGTCTTTTCTGACTTACTCATCGCTCAAAAAGATTACGAGCAAGCAAGTGTTTATTTATCTGAATTGGTCAAACACAAACATCTTGACAGAGATTTTAAAACACGTATCTATTTTATTTCTGGACAAGTAAATCAAAAATTAGAACAACTGCCCTATGCCGCACAAAACTATTATACCACACTGAAACGCAATCCCATTTATGAAATGGAATTTAATGCAACCATCAATTTGGCACTATGTTCTGACAATATTGATTTATCAAAAGAAAAACTAAAAAAACTTTTTAAAGATGGCAGAAACGAAACCTACAAAGACCAAATTTTCTATACCTTGGCTTTGTTAGACCTAAAAACAGAAGACACAAATGCCGCTATCAATAATTTGGAATCTTCTATTTTTTGGTCAATAAACAACCAACATCAAAAAACAGTTTCTGCCCTTGCTTTAGCAGAAATATATTTTTCACAAACAAAATACACACAAGCACTAACACATTATGATACTGTGTTAGCCAATCTCTCAATCAATTTTCCGCAATATAATGAGATAAAAAAACGTACAGAAATTCTTAAAAATTTAGTAGCCAATTTAATGCAAATATCGCATGAAGATAGTTTGCAATATTTGGCCACACTCAACGAACAAGATAGAGAAGTTTACATCAATAAATTGATAGACAAATACAAAGAAGAAGAACAGCAAAAACTAAAAGACAACGAAGAAAAACTAAAAATGATAGAATCGTCCAAAAACAAAAGACAAAACACATCTTCAGTCTCTCGTAATGGTAAAACAGTTTGGATTTTTGCCGATGCTACACAGGCTAAATTAGGCATTCAAAAATTTCAAAAACAATGGGGTCTGCGTACTCTGGAAGATTTTTGGTTTGTCAAAGACATACAACTCAACAATGATTTTACACAAAATCAATCTTTTGCGGAAGGAAACAATGCAGACAATACCGATACTTCAGCCAACGATGTTGATAAACAAAACACCTCAGGACGTTCCTCCAATCCGACTAACAAAGCCTATTATTTGCAAAATATGCCTTCTACCCCCGAAGCAATGGCACAATCCAACGAAATTATTGCCAATGCCATATATAATGCAGGAACAATTTACGAAAACGACCTAAAAGACAATAAATTGGCACTAAATCAATGGGAAGACTTATTAAAACGTTATCCTGACCACAAATTGGCCGCTCCC
>CALAVA010000247.1 GCA_937892025.1 uncultured Bacteroidales bacterium | reverse complement strand
AACATCAAAAATATTGGGCAAAAGATTTTGCCAATTGGGCGTCAAACGACCATTGCTTTTTTTGGTAATAGATTTGGCAAAATTGGTAAGAACTTCGTTCATCTCATTGTGCATGTGCCTTGTTTCGCCGATAACTTTACCGCTATAATCTGTTTCTGGTATCATACCATGTTTGTTCAAGGCATAAAAAACATCACAAACCTCTCCGCCTTGACTGAGGTTGGTACAACCATGCATTTTAACATATTTTACCACCTTATCGTTCCAAACATTGCGAACAAAAAACATTTCTGACAAGTTAAATTCTTTGCCATATTTTCGCAAAATTTCCGCTTCCACCAAACCTGTGCCAGCAAAACACCAACATGTACCCGAACTCCCTTGATTATCAACAGGAGTATGCTTTACGGTAACAACATCTGTAAATTGATAAACATCTTTCTTTTCTGTTTCTTGGGCAAAAACCATACTGCTTGCACTCAATAGCAAAGCTATCGTTGCTAATCTTTTCAATGTATTCATCTTATATTGTTTTATATTTTACTATTTTTTTAGTTTGCAAAATTAGCAATTATTTTCGTAAATAAATAAATATTTCTATTCATTTTTCGTAAGATGAAATAAATCAATGCTTTATTTGTTTATAAAGTAAAAAAATGAAAGAGGCTATATTTAGTGAATATAGCCTCTTTCATACATTTAGAATTACTACGAAATAGTAATTTTTCGCAAGATATTATCTTGTTCTGCAGAAAGTTTTATTAGCGGAGATTCCTTTCCTTGCAATACTTGGTTATAATCATAGTATTGAACGAAAACGAGACCATCTGTTTTTCGCCGATATAGCAACAATAAGGCTCCTCCATTCTGCTGAAGACGTATATTCAGCATTGAATTTTCTCCGTTAATAAAGGAGCGAATGATTTCTTCATCCTGACGAGAAACGGGAATTTCCTCCATAAGAAACAAACCTTTCTGCCCTTTTATTTTGTACCCATGCATATAGAAGGGAACCATGCTCAAACCACAACTTAGTACAAAAACACCTATAACGCTCCAGCCTGAACCCAATAACAAACAAGCAATTCCAACTATAAACACGACCATCAATACAAGAATATCTTTTATTAAATAAACTTTTCGTACTTGCTTCCTTTTCATATTTTTTCTATTAATGTTAAAACATTTTCTTTTTTTAATTCAACAATTTCTGTAATATTAGAAAAACTAAGGTTTTCGTAAACACTCAGTTGAGCATATCCAATTTTTTCAGAAACATTAAACCATACTTCAAGCAAAAGAGAACCGCCTTCGTTGCCTGAAACCAATTCCAACTTGTTTGTTGCCCCTTGCAGAAAATTAAGAACCGATTGCTGACTTTTACGACTAATTTCCATCTTTTTGTATGTTAATATTATCGAACTCCCATGTGCTTGATATCCAGATTTGTAAAAAATGAGAAACAATATTCCACAAACAATAAGGCATATACCAAAAATTTTGCTAATAAAAAATAAACCTATGCCAATCACAATAAAGGCACATGACAAAATATAGTCCCTAAAAGTATGGACTTTTTTAAATATCTTTTCCATAAATTATTTTTTTTAATTAAAATAAAATTCAATAAATAATAATCATACCGATTTTATCTGTATGAAAAATAATATAGGCACAAAATAAGATGTGCTAAAAATAAATAAAATGGAAAAAATATTAAATCCTAATACAGCGGATAAAATAAAGATATAAACTATACAACCAAGGGAGACAAACCGCTCCCTTGTCTGAAGTCAGAAACAAACAGATACGAATATCCAAAAATTTCCCATTTTGAAGAATTTGCGTAGGTGATTTTATTTTGACAAAAGATTGTACTTCTGAAAAATGAACAGGAAGAAAAGTATAACCATTACCTGTTTTGCCAAACACAAAAGGACTTTGAGTAGAAGACAACAAAATATCTCTATTCGGCATCAAATCGAAAGTCTTATCAGACAATAAAAATGCTACAACAGAATCTTTTTCTATGATTGCATTTTGTCCATACACTTTGCTTAATCCAAAGAGTAAATTAAAGAAAACAAGGGTACAGAAAAGAATTTTTTTCATTAATGTCAAATTGTATTTTAGCCTGCAAAATTAGCAATAATTTTCTTAAATAAGAAAAATTCTTATTTTTTATCTGCAAACTT
>CALAVA010000246.1 GCA_937892025.1 uncultured Bacteroidales bacterium | reverse complement strand
TTGAGAGAACTTGCGTTGATTTTCACATTCAACATGGCTCCTAAAACAGCCGAACGTGCCGCTAATGCTCCAACTCCGGCATCGGTAATGGAATTAGGATTACCTTGTTCTACCATGGCTTGGCATATTTCAAAAACGGCAAAAGATTTTTCCATAGTCTTGAATGGCACTTCAATAGCATATTTAGTTGCTGCTTGTATGGCTGCAGAGCGTATTGTTTTTTCTTCTTCTGTTGTTTTGGGCAAAGCAAATGCAGCCATTATTTTGTTAAAAGAGTTGGTGTCTTCATCGACAAGGGCTAACAAATCGTTTTTTAGTTGTTGGCCTTTTTCTGCCCACAAGGAAAATTCCTCCCAACGCTCGTCCCAGCCAGCCTTGTGAGCAGAAAGGTTTGCAACCATTGTTCCCAAAGCGGCAGCCAAAGCACCCATATACGCAGATATGGAACCACCACCGGGAGCAGGACTTTCGCTCGCCGTCTCATTCGCAAAGTTGAAACATGTCATATTTATTAATGTACGCTCGCTATGGTCAGCCAATAGATATTCTATCACTTTTTCTTGAGGTACAAATGGTTTGAGGTCGTCCAAACCCATGGATTTTATTGCAATTTTGACAATTTCTTCTTCACTAATACCTTTGGAACGATGCTGTTTTTCTAAATAATATTTTCCTGCATCTATCAATACTTTTTTGGGAATAAGCCCGACAATTTCTGCACCTGTAACGCGAATACCCCGAAGAGCAGCACAACGAACCACCTCATCAAAGGCTATATGCAAAGGTGTGGTTGAAATATTGGTTAAGTTCATTGATACTTGAGCAATGCCATATTCTTCTATAAACCAACCGATTGCTTTTGTTGCTTTGAGTGTTCCGGGAATCATAATGGGATTTCCTTGTTCGTCTTTAATAGGTTTGCCTGTTATTTTTCCGCCTTCTCTTTTGGGGCGTCCTTTTTCACGTACATCAAAAGCAATAGCATTGGCTCTTCGTGTTGAAGTGGTATTTAAATTGAAATTTACTGCCACCAAAAAATCTCTTGCTCCGATAGCGGTTGCACCAGATTTGGCAACATCTTCAGAAAATGCACACGGACCGAAATCGGGTTTCCATTCTTGCGAACTCATACGCTCTGCAAGAGCTTCATATTCTCCCTGACGACAATTTGCCAAATTGCGTCTTCCTTCGTTAAAGGCAGCATTTTCATAGCAATAAATAGGAATATTTAACTCTTTCCCAACTCTTTTAGCTAATTTTCTGGCCAAAATCACCGTTTCTTCCATAGTGATATTGGCAACAGGCACCAATGGACAAACATCTGTAGCACCAAATCTGGGGTGGTCTCCTTTGTGATGACGCATATCTATGAGTTCTTTGGCTTTTTTTATTGCCAAAAATGCGGCTTCACACACTTGTTCTGGCTCTCCTACAAAGGTAACAACAGTGCGATTTGTGCTAACACCAGGGTCCACATCCAACAATTTTACATCAGCAACATGTTCAACTTCTGCTGTAATCGCTTTTATAATTTCCATATTGCGTCCCTCACTAAAATTCGGAACACACTCTATCAATTGTTTCATTCTGTATTTCTATTTTATGATTGTTTTGCAAAGGTAACATAAAAATCAATATCATTTTCTTTCATACCTAAATCTAAACTTATTATTTTATCATACCTTTGGGTTAATTTGCTAAATATTGGATAAATATTTCTTAAAGGAAGAAATGTTATATTATATTTATTATTTGTAAAATTTTTATAATAAAGATAAGTATTTATTGCACCATAAAGACCATCATAGCATGGATAATGATATATAATGCAAATATTTTTCTTTGTACCAATATTTTCTTCCATTTTATATAATTCAGATAAATAGAAATAATCTAATATTTGACTATTAAATTATATTTAATTAATAAGATCGGAAGAGCGTCGTGTAGGGAAAGAGTGTAGATCTC
>CALAVA010000245.1 GCA_937892025.1 uncultured Bacteroidales bacterium | reverse complement strand
GTCATTATAATCATTTATTTCTTCCATCCAACTATGTACATGTTCAAAAGTTTTTCTATCGAAGACATCAAAAAATAACAAAAAACCATCTGCATTTTTGTAACACCCCTTTATAATACCCCTAAATCGTTCTGCACCAGGAGTATCCCATATAAATAATTTGTAATGATTGTTATTTACTTCTATCATTCTTGTCTCATTATTCATTCCAAAGGTTATAAATATCCCTTTGAATACATTTCTTGTATATCTTAATAAGAATTTTGTTTTTCCAACACTCATATCTCCTACAAGAATTAAACTACAGCATCCCTCAATTTTTTCCATTTTTTCTATTTGATAATGTCGTAAAGTGAATTTACTTACTTGATTAATTGGAATAGATTTTTTTCTGGAGAATCTGAGGTCTTGAATCGCTTGTTTGAGGTGGGGCTGTCGTTTTTTCATCTACGAAAACCACAAGCAAAAATAGACGATTATGACCGCTTGTTGAGCCAGATAGATAAAAATTTTCATCCGAGAATACATGTGCATGAGCATTTTGAGTTAGCAGATAAATATGCCCTTGGAGGAGTGCATTTTAATAGCAGGTCGTCTAATTATGAAGGTGTCAATCAGCAGATAACATTTAGTCGCTCTTGCCATACATTGCAAGAATTGACCGATATATCTGCATTTGACTACGTCTTTTTAAGTCCCATTTTTGATAGTATATCCAAACGAGGTTATAAGCAAGGTTTTTTGCCTTCAGAATTACAAGCAGCAAAGGATAAACATTTGATAAACAAAAAGGTAATTGCCTTGGGCGGAATTTCACCAGCAAATCTCCATATTCCTTTGAACTATTCATTTGGAGGTATTGCCGTTTTAGGATATATTTGGCAAAATAATCAGTTTGAAGAAAATTTTATTCATATCAATACCATTTATCAAAAATATACTAAAAAATGATAACGACTGTTCAAAAAGATTGTTTTTCTGTACAATTTATAACACATTGCAATGATAGATATACTTATTTACAATCGGCCGAAATGGCATTGCGAGGACATTGTAAATGGATTCAATTGCGAATGAAAAACAGCTCCAAAGACGAGCGTAGGCAAATGGCACAACGAGTTCAGGAGTTGTGCAAGCACTATCAAGCGGTGTTTATTGTTGATGATGATGTGGATTTATGTATGGAGATAAAAGCCGATGGCGTACATTTGGGAAAAAACGATATGCCCATAGAACAGGCCAGAACACTTTTGGGAGAAAAATATATTATCGGGGCTACCTGCAATCAATACGAGGATATTGAAAGGGCAAAAAAAAATGGAGCGGATTATATCGGACTGGGACCTTTTAGATATACATTGACAAAAGTAAATTTGAACCCAATTTTGGGCATCGAAGGTTATCAAACTATTATTCAACAATGTAAATCGCAGCAAATCAATTTACCTATTGTCGCTATCGGTGGTATTACAGAAAATGATATAGAAATCTTGTGGAAAACTAAAATCAATAGCATTGCTATTTCGGGAGAAGTCTTAAACGCAGACCATCCAATACAAAAGATGATAAATATTGTACAAAAAATCAATAGAGTACAAAATTTTGTTTAAATAGTGTTGTTTTATTTTAGGTTTAATAAAAAATGTTATCTTTGCACTCTTAATATAAAAATGCATAAAATGAAAAAATATCGTTTTCTTGTTTCTGTAATTTTGTTCGCAGTGTTGTTTTGCGGAAACGCATGTTCAAAAAAATATGCTGACGCTGATGCTTTTGGCATTTTTGAAACCGAAGATTTAATGTTGGCTGCACAAGCAGAAGGTTTGATTATCGATTTCGCTGTTAATCAGGGTGAAACTGTGAAAGCAGGGCAATATATTGCCTCTATTGACAGTACACAGTTGCTATTACAGGCACAACAAATTAAATTACAAATAGATGTATTTTGGGCACAATATGAAGCAATGGTGGCAAAAAAGTTTAAAAATATGAACGACACCTTGGTCAATATTGAAAAAAATATACATGCTCAATTATATAAAACGGATAAACAGCAATTTAGAGATAGTCTAACACAAGAAAAACAACGGATTGAAGATAATATTGCAAAATGGAAAAAAGACCAATCCAAACAAGTTGAAATTTTGGCCTCCCAAGTAGAACAATTGTATATTCAATATAGACAAGTTAATGAAGCAATAGCCAAATGTAGGGTAGTTAGTCCGATAAATGGAACAATATTATCAAAGTATATCAATCTTTATGAATTGGTGGGCATGGGGCGTCCTATTGTGAATATCGCCAATTTAGAAGATATGATATTGAAAGTTTATGTATCTGAAGACCAATTGTCTACAATAGAATTAGGGCAAACTTGTGAAGTCAGGATTGATGCTCCAAATGGAGAAATGGAAACTTATCAAGGGACAATTGCTTGGATAAGCAACCAATCGGAATTTAC
>CALAVA010000244.1 GCA_937892025.1 uncultured Bacteroidales bacterium | reverse complement strand
TAAAAGATTTCGTCTTGAGCGTTTATGTGCCAAACTATCTTGCATAGAAACCACAGGATAAACAGGAACGACAAAATTAGACCCGACATCTTCGGTGTTTTTTTCTATAAAACAAGTATCTTTGAACATAGCCGAAAGCAAAGAGAGATGTCCACCAGCCGAAAACCCCATGGCTCCAATTTTTTGCTTATTGATATGATATTTATCGGCATTGCTTCTGATATACATAGCCGTTTGTTGCCAATCTTGAATGCCATGCGGATGGTGGTGTCCACAGCCAACCCGATAATGGAGTACAAAGGCAGATATGCCTTGACGATTGAGCCATTCTGCAACGGTATAACCTTCTGTTTTTATCCCCATCAAATGTGCATAACTGCCACCAGGAGATACAATTATGCCGACATCTTGACGAGCAGAGTCGAGGGCTGGGTAGGCTATCATATAGGCAGAACGATGAATGGGTTTGCCATTTTTATTATACCAAAGATAGATTTTTGTTTGACAAAAAATAGGTAAACAACAATAGATTAAAAATAATGTGATAATGGTTTTCTTATTCATTTTGATAATAATTGTAAAATTTTGTATTTAGGTGTTTCTGTAATGAGTTGTGTGTGGCTAAAATTTTCCTTATTGTCCGATAATATGTATATATTGTCTGATTGTTGATGCAGATATAGCCAATCTATTTGTTCTTGTGAGGGATAGCAAGCAACAATTGTATCATAGGATTTTTCGATAGCCTTGTAGTTTTCATAAATTAGGTTTTGTGGATTGGCGGCACAATTTTTGGCTGTCAAAAGATTGTTTTCTTGCTTATCAAAAGCATAAATTGTCAAAGATGGACGACACAAAGCCGATATTAAGGAAATTTCTCCTTGTTGGCAATTCATCAAAAGGCAACTTCCATTGTTCGGTAATAAATCCACAATTTTTTGAAAGTTGTCATGTTTTTTCATTGTTCTTTTTGCTTGTATATAAACTTCACGACCTTTGTATAAATAGTTATGCAACACGGTTTTCTGCCAATATTGTGTATCTTCTGTTTCTCTGCAGAACAATTGATATTGTTCTACCATGTATTTTTTGTAGTTTTTGGCGGTTTGTAGCAATTTGTTATGGTCAAACAGGGGCGAAGTGGCACTTGGGATAATTGGCAATATCTTGACATCAATTTTTCCTTTTCTTATGATATAAGTATTTTTGGGAACAATATGACCTGTGCCGTGCAAGATAATGGGTTGTATGTCCAAATTGAGTTGTTGTGCAAGATAAAAAGCCCCTTTGTGGAAGTTGCCTATGGTGCAGTCCACAGACCGTGTAGCTTCTGGAAATATGACCACAGAATATCCGTTTCGTAGCCTTTCTTCTATTTGGTCTGTATTGAACAATAAATCTTGATCAATTTTCATAAAACCAGCATATCTGATTATTTTTCCAATCCAAAATGAATTCCACACCCAATCATTCACCACAATGACAATATTGGGAGAGAGTGCCAATACGGCGACAATATCCACAATAGATTGATGGTTAGCAATGATTATTTTTGGCTTATCTTGCAGTAATTCACGATTGTGAACGACATATCCGTTGTTGGGTGCAAAGCGAAGAATGGAGCGGAAAACATGATGAAGTAGCAAATGATATTGCTGCTGATGCTTTTTTGTTTTTCCGCCAAGGCTAAGGAGAACAAATCCGACAATATGGACAACCAATATGACTATAAATATGTTCGTATATACATAAATAGAACGAAGAATGTCTTTTAAAGTAAGAGGATATTTTCTTGGCTTTTTGTTCTTGTAAGTCAGTGTTTTAAATAGTAATGGAGGAAATAAATAGGCCATCAAAACCACCGATAACATGCCTACAATGGTAACTTCTGCTAAGGATTTCATGGCAGGATGTTGGGCAAATATCAACGTGCCAATGCCTATAAACATTATCAAAGAAGACAACATAATGGCACTTTTGAATTTTGCAAGCATAGGTTTGCCATAACGATATTCATACATAAGTCCTTCTGTAACAAATATGGTGTAGTCATCTCCTTGCCCAAAGATGAAAGTTGCCAAAATTATATTGACGATATTGAACTTTAAGCCGAAAATACCCATAAGACCAAGAATCCATATCCATGCAACCATCAGAGGAACAAAAGAAATTAAACTCAATTCCAAACTTCCAAACGAATACAGCAAAAAAGCAAAAACAATAAATGCACAAATATAAAGCACTTTGTTAAAATCATCGCTTAAAGTATTTATCATTCTGTTTAATATAGAAGAATTGTCAAATAAAAACACATTGTCTTTATTCTCAAATACTTTAGTGATTTCTGTTCGGTGAGATTTTGGAATTTGTATTAAGCAATAAACCAATGATTTGTCTTCTTCTATAGATAAATAATTTTGAGCCAAATTGTTTGACAATACGGCAAAATAAGTAAAATCGTGTACTTGATAATCCCTTTTGATGATTTGTTTGAATTTGTTAAAAGCTACATTGTTGTAAGCGTTTATTTCGGCAGCCTTGTCTAAATTGTCAAGAAAAGTTTTTTGTTTGTCTTTCCAATAGCAATTCCATCTTTCAATGGCTGCTTGTTGTTGTTGTTGAGAAGGAATATAATTTCCTATTCCACTAAAAGATAGTATTTTGTCTTGTTTTTGTAATGCTGTCATTAGCGGAATTGTGTGTTCGTAGGCCATTAAGGCTTCGTCAATGTTGTTGCCATCGCTGACAAGATATAGATTGTCAATAGTGGTGTCTTGATTGGATAATATTTGGTTTAAAGTATGTCTTTGCTCTTTTGTCATATAGTTGATATTGTGCATATTGTCGTCAAATTCAGTTTGTAAACTAAAAAAGTATAACACAATGGTCAATAATAATACAATAGCAACAATATATTTGTGATTTTCAATTTGAATGTTTGATATTTTATTGAAAATTAGGTTGTTTTTGCTTGTGTTTTGGATTTTTTCTTTTTTGATACAATGAGGCAAAAAGAGTAAAACAAATAAAATGGTACCCAACAATAGCAATGCCGCAAGAAGTCCCATATCTTTCATGGCAGGTGAACTGATGAACAATAAACTTAAAAATGCCCCTATTGTTGTTAAATTGCCAATCAAAAGGGGATTGACAATATCGGCTATTAGTTGGTAGGTATTGTCCACATGTCGGGCATGAGAAAGAAAATGTAGCGGATAATTGATAGCAATACCAATTATAATGGACGAAACCCCAATAGCAATCAATGATATTTCATTGTTTATCAACGCAATAATGCCAATTGCGAACAAAACACCAAAACCTATTGAAACGATAATCAATAGCAAAGAGCGTATGTTTCTAAAATAATAGCACAAGATAATAAGAATGAAAATCAAAGCAATAGTAACAGCCAAAAGGCTGTCTTTTTTGATTTGTTGTGCATTTTCCACTGAAATTAAAGGAGCACCAAAAGCAGAGATTTGGACATTGGTATATTGTTCTGAAATTGTGTTTATGGCATTGTTTATATCATTGGCTAATAGTTTGTTATTGGCAGTTTCTGTCATTGAAAACGCTGGTGATAACAGAATGATGGTAGCACTATCTGTATTACGAAAAATAAAATTGTCTTTTATTTCATATTCATTTCCAACCTTAAAATTTGCCAATCCTTCCAATGCTGGCGAGCAAAAATGTAAGGGGTCATGCATAAGTATTTCTCTAAAAATGGGAGTTGGAGCGGACAACAAATATTTGTTTTCTGCCAATTGCTGATTAATATATTCAAAACTCAACAAAGAATCCATTCTTTGATAGTCGGCTTCAGTGAGATATAAAGGCATATTTTCTATGATAAAATCAATAACCTGAAGCATATCTTGAGTGTTTATTTCACATAAAATCTTGTTAAGACGCTTGCATGTATCGTTTTGTTCTAACAAAGTGCTTAATTCCGTTGCAATGTTTTCTGTAATCTGCTCATAATCATACTGTTTGCTGCCTTTTATGCTAATGATGATGGTATTAGCATTGGCTATGTGTTGATAAGCATAATTAATCCGTTGGTTTTCTTTGTTGTTGGGCAAAAAACTGCTGATGTCTTCTTCAAAAGACAAACGGGAGAGTAAAGCAATACAAACGATTACAATGAGGGCAAGTATGCTGAAAAGCAATGTTCTTTTTTTCTCAAAAAATTGATAGATAGCAATAAAAATTTTTTCTAACATTACTTTATGCCTTATTTATTGTGTGTATTATTTTTCGTATAAAAAGAGAAGGGTAGCCATAAACAATTGCCAATAGACATAGATAAGTGTTTAATAAACTGATTTTAAAAAAATCTTTGGCGGGTTTAAAATGTGATACTCTTTCATTGCGTGGCGGATAATACACATGGATAGGAACTTCTTTTATAGGGATATTTCTCCAACGGGCCTTTACCAACAACTCCAATTCGGTCGCATAACCTTTAGTTAGTAGGTGAATGTTTTTAATGCCATTCAAGGGATATAGTCTATAACCTGTCTGTGTATCAGATAGTTTCATGGCTGTTTGTACCATAAACCAAAAATTGGAGAATTTGTTAGCAAATTTGCTGGCAGAAGACATGTTTTTTTGATTGAAATTTCTCACTCCCAATAAAATGGAGTTGTGTGATTGAGTAAATGCTTGGGCAAAACGACTAAGGTCATCGGCTTTATGTTGTCCATCTGCGTCCATAGTAATTACATATTCGTATCCCAATTGCCTTGCCATAGCAAAACCTTGTCGTAAAGCATAACCTTTACCTTTGTTGGTTTTATAACCGAGATAATGAATCTCTAAAAGAAATTTTTTGATAACACTTTCTGTGTCATCAGTTGAACCATCGTTGACAACCAAAACTTTTATCCTTCTTGACAATAAAGACCCTATTACATCATCAATCAATGCTCCACTATTGTAAACAGGTATCAATACACAAATATTATCAGGTAAATTATTCTTTTCAGGGATATTGTCCATATTTTATTTGGTTGAAAAATAAGATTCAGGGATTGATTCATTTATTTTTTGATTTTTGAAGATAATGGATGTCTCATCTCCATTTTGTTCTGTTAAAATTACTTTGTCGGCTATATAGTGTTGTTCTCCCAAAAATATGACAATATTTTGATACATATTTTTGAGCCGTTTTTGTTTAGGTACTAAGTATAATATATAGTTTTTGTCTTTGTAATATTGAATATCAAATAGTTCTGCATGTGCCAAAAAATTTCCATTGATAGCATTGCAAATCAATTGTATCATTTCTTGCACTCCTTTTGGAGCATTTATTGTGTTTTCTTTGACTGTTTTTATCACCATTTCGTCATTGTGCATAACAATAGACATTCGATTAGGGGTGATATATTGCCAACACAAGTCAGAGGGAGCGTGAAAATATAGTTTACCATTCTGTATAGAGGGTTCTGCAAACAAGGTAGAGTTTTTGGTTTGAACAAAATCAGCCTGCAAACTTTTCAGTTTTGCCGTCGCTTGTTGCATGTTTTGTTGTAACGTAACAATCTCATTGTTAGACAGTGCTTTATATGATTTGCTTTGTCCATGTACAAAGGGTATAAGCAATATGTTTAAAAGACTGAAAACTAATATGAATGTCTTGTTTTTCATCTGTTTGCATCCATTGCGATAAGTATAACACCTGCCATTACAATGAGAACGCCCAACCACCTTGTTAAGGTAATTGATTCTTGGAAAATAAAATAACCAGATAATAAACTGATTGCATAACTTATTGACAACATGGGATAAGCGACACTAAATTCGTATCTTTTTAGTACATACATCCAAACGACAACACTTAAAATGGCCAATAAACCAGATAGGAAAAATTGCCATGTGGTGAATACGGTTTTGAAATATGCCCATGTAAATGAGAACTTTCCAAAAAGTTCTACCGATATTTTTAGCAAAGTTTGGGCAGATACCACTAAAACTGATTTGAGAATGACTAATCAAACTAATTTTAACATACGGAAAGGAGTATTAATGAATATGATTTTTTATTTATATCAAAAAATGGATTATTATTAATTAATTCTTTGCTTTTTTCAAATTATTATAATCAAGATAATTATTTAGATTTTGTTCTAAAATATTATATACCTTTAATTGATAATATTTTTCAGAAAGTACATTTGTTTATAGTTCCAGATAAAAATTTCTTAGAAAGCAATTTTATACCTATTCTGACAGAATTGTATAATTCTTTTTATGAAATTTTATTAAAATTGAAAAAATTTTATTCTTCTTTAAAAAGGAAGGAAGTAGCTGATGAAATTTTAATAAAATATGGAAAATATACCTATGAACTTATTCAAATAAATCCAAAAATTGACGAAGAAACAAGAAATAAATTTGGTGAGCCCAATCCCATTATAATATTTGATGATAATTATACAGAAATAAATTTTATGAAAGCTTCTGCTTTTCGATTTTTAATTTTGGGAATACGATATTCAAAAATGTCATCAAATGATAATGATAATAAAAAGAATATATTATTTGAAGAAAAAAAAAATAATATAAACAATAATGAGATTATTAATATAATTTCAAAGATTATATCTTTAGTTATAAAATCATATGAAAATATTCTAAATAATGAAAAAAAATTTTATTTATTGAAAGAAATAGATGATGAAACTGGAGATGAAGAAAATAGTTTTAACAATTTATTATATAATATGACTATATTTCTATCAGATAGTCTTATTATAGAGCAAATTAGAAAAGAATTTAATCAGCATATTAAATTATTTTTATTAAATGCATTATTTCCCCTGTTAATCACAGTAGAAAGTGAATTAAAATATATGAGATGTGATCCCGAAGAATATTGCGCTTATTTCAACGATTTGTTATATAATTTTACTCTTCATAATTTTAATATAAGTGGACTTTTTTTAATCAAAAAGATATGTGAATATTATGAAGATTTGGCTAATTTTATATTTTCTTATATGATTGGAATGCTCGATGATATAATGAACAAAGAGCAGAATAATATAAATAATAATATATATAATATATATAACTATTATAAATCACAAAATGTTTTATTTGATAAACTAAGTGAAAATATAAAATTAGATTTTTGTATTTTGGTATTAATTGTTTTACAGGAAAAATTATTAAATTACGATAATTTAAAAAATAAATTAAAAGAAGTACTTATAAAAGCCCAAGATAAATTTGTCAAAGTCAGAGATCCACTAATTAAAATGAAATTCTGTCATTTATTTAAATTTGTCATTCAAAATTTATTCAATGAAGAAAATCAAACAGAAGATGAAAATAATAATAATAATGATAATAATAATGAATCAGACAATAAAATTGAAATTGAAAATGAATTAAATGATATAAATAATATATTTGTTCAAAAAGTACTCTATTTTTTGTTTGAAAATTTAACTCAATCAAATAGTGAGGATTATTCAGAGCAATATTTATATTATCAATCTTTAGGAAATGAAGCTGCTGAAATTATAGTATATTTAACAAAATTATCTCAGGAAAAAAATAGAGAAAATACTTGGTTGATAAATATTTTAGAAAATTCTTTTCAAAAATATTTCAGTGATTTAATTGATATCATAAATATAACAGAACTATATTCACTTTTTAATGTTATTGAGCAAATTATAAAAGATGTCAAAATTAAAGATAGGGAGATATTATTTAATTGCTTAAGCAAATTGACAAGTAGATTTGAAAGAGAAAACGATGAAGGAGATTATAATTCAAAAATATATTGCCCTTTGTATTTTTCTATTATAAGTAGCTTTTTGAATGGTGTAAATAGAATTGATAGAACTAATAATAATTTTCAAACAGAGTTAAAAAAATTTGATGATATATTTAAACCAGCATTAAATCTTATGAAAGATATATATAATTTTTTATACTATGAAAACTTAGTAAAAACAATGGTTGATTATGTGAAATGTCTTCAAGGCATAAATGAATCTAGTATAATAGTATTTAATTCAATGTTTAAGATTATTGACAATGAAAGAACTTTCAGTTTATCCAGTTATTCTTTCGTTTGCACTTTTTTATATTATTTGGAAAAATGCATCTCAGGAGAATATATAAGCCAAAATTCTTTATTTAAAACTATAATAAAATTAATAAATATCTGCTTTGAGATTGATTGTGATCAACATGATTTATCTAATTTATATGCTCTATTGTTAACTTTACAAATATATAGTAAAAATATGGATATAAATGAGAATATTGCAAAAAATTTATTAGGTAAATCACTTAAATGCTTTGCTTATATATTTGAAGAAGATATACAAAATGATACTTCAAAAGGAAAAAAAGAAAAAGATATTATTATATTAGGAATATTATCTTTAGGTTATATTTTTAAACCAGATCAGACTCATAGTTTATTGGATAAAATTGAAATAATTCAAAAAAAAGAAAAAGTGAAATTATATGAACATATTGGAAATGAACCTTTTAGTTATGAAAAATATGTAGAAATATTATCTTATCTTAATGAGTTTGAAGTAGAAAATGAATTATTAAGAAAATGCATGTTATTGGGATTTTGTTCTATGATGAAAATGGAAAAATTAAATGAATTCTTTAGCAATGATAAAAAAGTAAAAGTAAAATTAATTAAAATTTTTGTTGATTTTATTCTACGACACAGAGAACAAGAAATCAAAAGAAGAAATAAATTAATGAAAAATGAATTAAATGAAAATATAATAAAAAAAAATGTAGATGGAAAAACTGATTTTATAAATGAAGAATCTGAATCTGAGGAAGAAGCGGAAGAGGAAGAAGAGAATGAGAATAAAATAGATAAAAGTATAAGTTATATTTTGGAATCAAATGAAAATATAAAAAATAGCGATGAATTTCTTTATTTTAAAAATACTTTAGATTATATAAAGCAAAATGACAAAGAATGTATTGATATTTTATATAAAGAATTATCACATGATAAATGTGAGCAATTAGAAGATATATATCATATAAAGAAATACAAAATAAATTATCAAGGAAAAGAAATAGAAATCCCAAGAAGAATTATAAATATTAAAAGAAATGGAATTTAACTGTTTAAAGTGCTAAATTTTCTGTATAATATAAGCTTGAATTATAATCTATATAATTTTAATTATTATGACAATTAAATTAATTAATTATTAGAGATTTTGAAGAATATGATAATAAAATGGGGATTGGGGATTGGGGATT
>CALAVA010000243.1 GCA_937892025.1 uncultured Bacteroidales bacterium | reverse complement strand
TTGATGAAGTTGCCTTATTTGTTGCTCAATATTATACTCATCTTCTTTTATTTTCAACTTGTCGTTTTTGTATAGTTTAGCCATTTTTTGAAGCGATGAGTTGAGCTGTTTGTATTTTCCGTCGCCTACAAGGGTGAGCAGTGAGTTGCAAATATCCGTCATCTCTTGGTCTTGAGTTATATTAGCAAAGATGCGCAAGAACTTTTGTGCCGTTTTTGTTGGCTTATCGTCAGAAGCTATGCTGATAGTCAAGCTATTGCTATCGGTCTGAGCAGTCGTTTCGGCTTTGAATTGGTCTATGGCTCGTTGTACTTGCTGGTAGTGTTTTTCCTTAACCGAGTCAATGGACATAGCCTTTTCGTTTGGCAAAGCCCGAAACACTTCAATAGCATCAAGAAAATCAATTTGCCGCGTCTGCTCTCCCTCAATAGTGTAGAATTCCACTTTGATGGGCGATTTGATGAATGCAATGGTCTCGACATTTGTATTTGGTATTCGTTTTTCGGCACTACGAATGGTGCGGCTCTTCATTGGCAATTGTTTTATACGCGAATAATGTTTCCTGTCGGTCTGATATAGGGTTCGCACTTCACGTAGCAGTTCAAGTTGCTTGTCAACCTTGTCTTTCACCTTAGGGTCGAAGAGTTCAAAAGTCTTTACAATTTCCTCTTGCGAGAATATTTGAGCGTCTTCGCCAAGAGCCGAATGGAAACCTTGCAATTTGATTAATGCATTGCGGTATAGCTGGATTTGCTTGTCGCCTTCGTGCGATGGGTAGAACATATAGTTGTATATAGACTCGGCAACAGAGCCAATGCGATTTACACGACCTATGCGCTGCATAAGGCGAGTGGCGTTCCATGGAGTGTCGTAGTTTATAATGATGTTGGAACGATGCAAGTTGATGCCTTCCGAAAGCACATCGGAAGTAATAATTATATTGTATTCATCGCTTTGCTTATCGATACTGAAATTGGCATCGAAACATTCATGTATTTTCTGTTCCAAGGCACTGCGGTTTTTAGCCGATACGCTGAGCACATCGTTGCGTTTCAGGCGTTTAGCTATGGCATCGGTAAGGTAATTGACT
This sequence comes from uncultured Bacteroidales bacterium, assembly GCA_937892025.1. Classification (GTDB taxonomy): domain Bacteria; phylum Bacteroidota; class Bacteroidia; order Bacteroidales; family WCHB1-69; genus UBA1205. The sequence continues at coordinate 17,467 of CALAVA010000243.1, read as the reverse complement.
GTATCTACACTTTCTGAGAAGATGACTAATTTGCCCGTTGGATTGTTTTTGCAATCAAAAAAGTCTGTTTGCATTTTGTCTATAAACAAATCGAGTTTTGGGTCGATGTTTTTTTCTTCAATCTGCTTCCATCGTTTCTGAATATCGGTTATTTTTTGTAAATCGCTTTTGAGTGTCTCCAAATATTCAGGGCGAAAATCTGCTGCTGTGTAAACAATTTTATTGGCATTGAATCCTTTTTCGGCCGCCTTGCTCAAAATCTTCTCTATCACAACATCAAATTCGTCGCCATCTCCTTCAAATTTTCTAAAAAGCTCTTTCACATTAAGTTCTGGGGCAACAATTATAGTGTTGTTGTCGAACATACGTATCATATCCTCGGTAATCTTACGCAGCGTTTCGAGTGAGCGATAAAAAGCGTAGAAACTACTTTCGAGGCGTTTCACCATGTGTACTCGATATATACCAGCAAGAGTCATGGCCATCTGTCGTGCTTGTTTTGTTGTTTTTTCCGAGTCGATAATATATTCAATGGCGCGATAGCGTGCGTAGTATAGCCCATTGGCATCGGGATTATCGCTCGTTGGCATGTCGATAAGGAGCATCAGCGTTTCGTAGAACAAACTGCACAATTTGGTGTCCATCTGATATGTAAAATCAACAGGAGGCAGAATATTGGGGAACACTATGTTTTGTTCCAAAAGGTCATTTCTGTAGTTCGGGTCGTTCCAAATATTGGTGCGCGTACGGCGAATTGTGATTTTGTCGAGCAAACGTTCGCGTATATCGGCATATATTTTATCAACATCTTCGGTATTTACGCCACTATTACGGTTGCTCATAAGTTTTTTGTATTGCGCATTATACGGCGCAAAAAAGTTGTTGATATTTGCTACTCCCTCTATGGTGCAATGCGCAGCGTCTTGAAACAGAAGAATCTGATTTTGAAGATCTTCCGGACGGTTGTTGAGTGGTGTGGCTGAAAGCAACATTACGCGCTTGCGACCTTTTATAAGCCCCAAATCTCCAGTACGGCTGCTTTTGCAAATGCGTTGTAAATCGTCATACCCATCAGTAATTCCCGAACGGAAACGGTGTGCCTCGTCAACTATTATTAAATCATACTCTTCGAGAGGCCGGTAGCCATCGGCATTGATGACTTTCTTCAAACTTCCGTTGGTTACAAAGTCTGCATTCTTTCCCCGCTGTATACCAAATAGTTTGAATGTCTCAATCCAGTTTCGTTTCAGTGCAGGAGGAAATATCACCAAAATATGCGTATGCCTTCCGTTTGCTTCCATAAAGCGTTTGGCAATCATCGTCGCCACGTTGGTCTTGCCTAATCCCACCACATCGGCAAGGAAGAATCCGTTGTGCTTGAGCAGCATCTGATAACCCTGAATTACTGCATCTTTCTGATACTTCAAGTCGCGCACGCCAGCAGGTAAGTCGAGCGAAAAATCGTCTTCAACCTGCGAGCCGAATGTGTCGATTAGCACCTTCATATATATTTCGTATGGCGATGGCATCGTATCTAAATGCGTTTTATGTCGCATTTTTTCTATATCTTCAGCTGTAATAGGTATTCCTTCGTCCCAAAGAGTCTCGAACTCATTTTTGCAAAATGCCACATCGTCGTAGTCTTTCATGGCTACATTCAGTTCATAACGAGGTGGCTGAGTGATGCCCAAGCCAGAATCAGAGATGTTTGACGAACCCATAATTACCCAGCCATCGGTATTAGGGCTAAAGTTCTGAGGCAGACAGAGATAGAACTTGGCGTGCAGATTTTTCGACTTATGAATGCGCATCTGTAATCTGCCTGAAACAATGTCGTCGCAGAGTTGAAGAATGCCTTCTTCAACTTCGGCCGAATATTGGGCGTCTTTCACATCTTGAATAAAGTCTTTGGTGTAAATCTCTTTCGCATCTTCATCACCTTCAAGCAACAGCAGTGCCTGATTATGCTTTTTGAAAATGCTGTCTATATTGATGCCAACAAGAATTTTGATGTCTTGCACGTTTGTCAACTCCTTGCGCAGCTTAAAATAGCCCGACGACCTAAAATAGCCGACGACGGCAAGGAAAGAATGAAAATTGGGCATACCCTCAGCAATACCCTTAAACTTGTCGAATAGAGTATTCTCGGGTGAATTATTGAAAAATTTGGTACTCATAAGAATAAACAACAAGACAATGATACCTCATAGAAACTCATAACAACATTGTTTCTAATTGAATTATTAGCAGATATGTTTTACAAACCTAATTTCAAAACATTTTAGTATCTGTAGTGTTCAGCCTTATAAGGTCCTTCTATCTTAACACCAATATAATCTGCTTGTTTTTGTGTCAATGTAGTCAATTTCACCCCTATCTTTTCCAAATGCAACCTTGCCACTTCTTCGTCTAACTCTTTGGGCAAACGATATACTCCAACAACATACTCATTTTTCCACAAAGCCATTTGTGCTAAAGTTTGGTTGGTGAATGAATTGCTCATTACAAAAGATGGGTGTCCTGTTGCACAGCCCAGATTGACCAAACGCCCTTCGGCGAGTAAGAATATGGAATGTCCGTCAGGGAAAATATATTCATCAACTTGCGGTTTGATATTCCTTTTTTTGATATTTGGAAAATGTTCTAATTTTTCTACTTGAATTTCATTATCAAAATGTCCGATATTGCAAACGATGGCTTGGTCTAACATTTTTTTCATGTGTTCAATAGTTACGACATCGCAATTACCTGTTGTAGTAACAAATATATTACCTTCTTTGACAGCGTCTTCCATTGTAGTTACTTCAAATCCTTCCATAGCGGCCTGCAATGCACATATTGGGTCAATTTCTGTTACCAATACTCTTGCTCCATAACTTCTCATAGATTGTGCACAACCTTTTCCGACATCGCCATATCCTAAAACGACAACAACTTTTCCCGCAATCATAACATCGGTTGCTCTTTTTATACCGTCAGCCAATGATTCTCTACACCCATAATGATTATCAAATTTTGATTTAGTAACAGAATCATTGACATTGATAGCAGGCACTAACAATTCTTTTCTTTCCATCATTTGATACAGACGATGTACTCCTGTTGTTGTTTCTTCAGATACTCCTTTCCATTCTTTAACGGTTCGTTGCCAACGCGTAGGGTCTTCTTGAAGAATTTTTTTCAAGATATTCAATATAACGGCTTCTTCTTCAGATTCTGCTTTTTTATCTAAAATAGTAGAGTCTTTTTCTGCAGCAAATCCCTTATGTATCAACAAGGTAGCGTCTCCTCCATCATCAACTATCAATTGTGGACCTTTTCCTCCCGGAAAAGCCAAAGCCTGACTTGTACACCACCAATAGTCTTCCAAGGTTTCGCCTTTCCAAGCAAACACAGGAATTCCTTTTGCAGCAATAGCCGCTGCAGCGTGGTCTTGTGTTGAAAAGATATTGCAACTTGCCCAACGCACATCTGCACCCAATTCCACTAAAGTTTCTATTAAAATCGCCGTTTGGATAGTCATGTGTAATGACCCTGTAATTCTAACACCTTTTAAAGGTTTTTCCTTGCCATATTTTTCCCTTATAGCCATCAAACCTGGCATCTCTTTTTCAGACACCTCAATTTCTTTTCTCCCCCACTCTGCCAAATTCATATCGGCAATTTTATAAGGCAAACTATTATCTACAACCATATTTTTTTAATTTTATTTATTTATATTTATGTTATTTATCCTACAAAAAATTGTTTTTTCAAAAATGCCTTTAAGTCTTCAGGCTGAACATTTCTATTTACGTTTCCTTCCATACAATAAGAAATGTATCCTGTTTGTTCTGAAACGATAATGGCAATAGCATCGGTTTGTTCTGTAATTCCAATGGCAGCCCTATGTCGCAATCCGACATCTTTCGGCACATTTTCATTTTGTGAAACAGGCAATATACATTTTGCAGCCACCATAGTTTTTCCATTGATAATCAGTGCGCCATCATGCAAAGGCGTATTTTTGAAAAAGATTGTTTCTATCAATTCACGTGAGGTTTTTGCATTGATAATTTCACCTGTTTGCACAAATTCTTCTAATTGATTTTCTCTGACAATCACTATCAATGCTCCTGTTTTTGAAGCGGCCATACGTGTACAAGCCTTAACGATGGTGTTGATATGTGGAATGGATTCCGTTTTTGTTTTTTCCTTCCACAAGAGTACATTGGCTTTTTTTAGTGGAGTTCTCGTTCCTAAAAACAACAAAAACTGTCTTATCTCAGGCTGAAAGACAATAATCAAAGCAATGATACCGACAGAAACGAACTGTCCTAAAAGTTCAGAAAGCAGTTGCATATCCAACAAAACCACTACTTTCCATAAGACATAAACAAACAAAAGACCAATAAAAATATTAAAAGCAGCCGTTCCTTTTATCAAACGATACAACAAATAAAACAACAAGGCTACGGCAATAATATCCAAAATGTCAATAAAACTAAATTTCAAAAAATCAAGAAATAAGAGTGTCATTGTTGTTTTATTTTTGTGGTTTATATCTAGATTGTGTCAAGATTGTTTGTCCGTTTTTTTCTTTAAATAGTTCAGATACATGTTTGTCTGGATTATTTTTAATCCAAGCACGACAGATTTGCAAACCTATCCATGCTCCTGCTTTTCCCGTCGATTGTTTGCCAAAATAAGGCGTATAAGGTGCATCTCCAACTAATTTTCTAATAACGGTTTTATCCTTGCTATACAATAGATTTTTCTCTATCAAATACCCCCAAATATAAGATTGATTGTCGTTTAGCCAATTCATTTTTTCTTGAGAAAACCCCATGAGAATACTATCAGGCGTATTAGGCAACATCAATTGGGCAAACATCATTCGCTTACCTTCTATGAGCATTTCTTCTAAAGCCGTATTGGAATTGTTAAAAGCAACATACTGAAAGGCCATTTCTTTGAAACAATCAGGCAAAATATATTCTTTTGAAAAACGTCTATATACATATTGAGGCACAACAGCCCCCAATTGCTTGTATAATTTGTAATCTTTCCCCAAATACATATCCAAACCGATAACCAATACAGTATCTTGATAAATAATAGGCATTTCGTAATACAAACCAGAAACAATACCATAAACAATAGGAATGACAGCACTGGGATAATAATATTTTAACAAACCAAAACCCTCTGTCAAACCTTTCTCCAAATCCTCACAATTAGGATAAACCTTTTCTACTTGTTTGTATAATTGTTTGATGACAGGGTCACTTAAATATGCCTTCATTTGACGCACATTATCTGGAGTGTTTGGCTTATCACCCAAAAAAAAATGATACTCCTTTTGCAAGCCTAACAAACCTTGTGCAAGACTATCTTTATTGATAGCAAACAATGCCCTATCATATCTATTTATAGTTACCTCAATAGTTTTGGTGATTTCTTCAACTGCCTTTTCTTCTACTTTTGGCTGAAAAGAGTTGTTTTTTTTCTTTGGACAAGCATAAAGCAACATTGCCACAACAATCATCAAACAACAATATTGTTTCTTCATCTTTTACATTTGTATTTCTGCAAAGATACAATTTTTCCATGAAAAAAAACAGAAATTTTACTATCGGTATGTATATTATTTTTTTATTTTTGCATTATCATTTACAATTTAATAAGTATTTAATAATCATTTAATAACAATATAAAAAGAGAGTTTTCTGATGTTATATCCATTAAAATTCAAGGCACAATATAAAGAAAAAATCTGGGGTGGCGAAAAAATAAAGACCATTCTTCATAAAGATTTTTCCCCTTTGGACAATTGTGGGGAATCTTGGGAAATTTCAGGAATGCCTAACAATAGCAGTATTATTTCAAACGGATTTTTGGCAGACAACACGCTCAATGAATTAGTAGAAGTCTATATGGGTGATTTGGTGGGAGAAAAAGTATTTGATGCTTTTGGTAATGAATTTCCGCTGTTGATTAAATTTATTGATGCTAAAGATGATTTATCCGTACAAGTACACCCAGATGATGAGTATGCACAAAAACACAATATGGGTTTAGGCAAAACTGAAATGTGGTATATCATTGATGCGGATAAAGACAGCAAAATAAATATAGGATTAAAAGAAAAGACTACTTTAATGGACTTGAACAAGCACATTCAAAACAACACCGTTGAAGATGTTTTACATTTTTGCTCCATACAAAAAGGAGATGCGTTTTATATTCCTGCAGGTCAAGTACATGCAATTTGCAAGGGAACACTTTTGGCTGAGATACAACAATGTACAGACACCACTTTTAGACTTTATGATTACAACCGACAAGACAAAACCGGGCAAAAGCGTCCCCTGCACGTACAAGAGGCCCTCTCTGCCATTAAATGGGATAAAAACACTAATGCTCCTATCAACTACCTTAGACGAAAAAACACCAGCATACAACTTGTCAGATGTCCTTATTTTGCTGTAAACACCATTGATTTTGACCATTGCGTAGAAAAAGTTTATGCAGAGATGGACTCCTTTGTTATCTACATTTGTATAGACGGAAAGGCAACAATTGGTTACCAAAATGAGAACGAAGAAAACGAAGAACATATCTCCAAAGGAGAATGCATACTTATTCCCGCTATATTGGATAATATTTTACTTACCCCTAAACCAAATTGTCAACTTTTAGAAGTATATATTCCTTAGAATTAGACAAATTCTTATAAGGAAATGGGCATCATAAAAGATGCCCATTTCCTCTAAATATACTTTAAAATATCATTTAACAACGTCCATTTTGCATTATGGACGACCGCCACCGCCATTATTATTGTATGTTGTTACCATATTGGAAATAGTAACATTTTGTGATTGTGAAGAAGAGGTATTATATGTCGCCCCAGTATAATAGCCGTGGAAATCAGTTCCTCCGCTAATGGTACCACCTTGTTTCACACTAATCGTTCCCGTTGTAAGATTTGGTGAAGAGAACAACAATGTCAATTGCGAATTGTAGGTACTTTAAAGGTTAGCAATTCTGTATTAGCACTATTCACAATCTGCAATGCTGTTCCACTATTTATACCGCCATAGATAAGTGAACGCTGTGTACACACATTTGACGTAGGCGTAGATGGACTTCCACCAATACCTACCAATATACCGCCTGTTATCTTAAAGGTATTATTATCACAATCAAAACTACATTCTGGAGAAGTTTGCCCGGCAGCAATAATCAATCCGCCTGTTATGGTCATCGTTCCATTGGCATCAATTGCATCATTATTACTAGAATACCCATAGATTGTACCTCCTTCTATTTGAATGTGATTTGTGCCATTGATAGCATCGTCATAAGTTTCCATCTCAATGGTACCGCCTTTTATAAACACGGTGTCTTTACTTTCTAAACCTTCACCACCATCTTGTGCTGTAGAAATGTTTATATTTCCACCATAAACATAAAGGTTTCCTTTTGCTTTTAGTGCTTTTGGGTTCGAATAATCTTCATTGCGACCAGAACCTGACACATAGAATTTTGCACCTGTAGTCGTCATATTCAAAATTAAATGTTCAGCATTATTATCAGCCGTACCGATATAAATAAAACTATCTGCCGTAACACATTTTCCACCTGTTCCCGTTGTACGCAAAGTTATTTCTCCACCTAAAAATGTAATGGTACCATCTGCTTTTATGCAAGAAGATTTATAAGAATCTGTTGTGCCTGTAGTATCCACGTAAGTTCCACCATTAGAATTAGATACGATGGAAATTGTTCCATCAGAAATAGAAATATTACCATCAGCCTTTATGCCACGCCCTGCATAATTTTCACTTGGAATGGTGATAGTAATTTTTCCACCCGATATATTGATATTACTATCTGCCGCTATAGCAGCACAATACGATGGGTCATACCCACTTCCGACGGCTTCCAATGTTAAAGAACCTGACGGATTGACTGTAATATCTCCACCTTTGATGTATATATTTCCGTCTGCCTTTATGCCCTTAGAAGCATTAGCAGTGTTATTCACCGTAATTGTACCACTTTCAATAGTAATATCATAATCAGAAGAAATTCCGTTTTTCTTGTTTGCATTGACCACCAAAGTTCCACCGCCTTTAATACAAGTGGCACCTTTGGTATTGATAACAGCCTTTCCATTATTAGCGGTATTGTCAGTAAGCACATTGCTTGTGCCATTGGCAATGATAATGTTTCTATCTTTTTTCTTGGTAAGTTTTATAGGTATAGTCGTCTTTGAGGTTATGGATACTCCATTCAAAATCAAATCAAATTTAGAATCACTTTCCAATGTAAAAGACCCATCAGAAGTTGTGCCGCTCAAATAATATTGCAAATTTGCCAAACCTGCAGTGTTTGTTATTGTTACATTTGCCCCACTAACTGAAACCACAAAATTAGTTGATGTAATATAATGGACGACTTTAGCCGTATCTCCTTCATAATAAACATAGATTGCAGAAGAATCTACAGAGGGAGCATCGCCAAAAACAATGCTATCTATGCTTGCCACTGCATAATTTGTATTTGCACCATTGGCATATAACAACATATTTATCATATTAGCAGAAAAATTCAAAGAATCTATATTTGATACAGAATAGGTGGCCACAGTGCCTTCTGAATTATAAACACGCATTACCTTTTGTGCATGAAGTTGGGCAACAACTATACCACATAAAAATCCTAAACATACAATAATCTTTTTCATAACTTTGAAAATTTTAATGTTTGAGTACCAATTTTAACTAAATAGAATCCTTTAGCGAGATGGGTAATATCTATAAATTCATCGGATATACACCCCTCGCCTACTTTTCTTCCGTCTATTGCATAGATTTGAAACGGCTGATTATAAGTGGCACCAATAATCCTTATTTGGTCTTGAGACGGATTGGGATACACAAAAATGGCTGATTCTTGTTGAAAATCACGCACTGATAAAACTGTAGGAAAATACAATTTTTGTATATCTGCCAACAAATAAGAATGTGTTGTCATGCTACCACTTTCCACAATAATAAGCATAGTATCTCCCTCAAAATAAATATTTTTCAAGGTTTCTGATGTCCATGTTTCCTCGTTTCCGTCCATGGTTTGGATAACCATGTTGAACGATTGTGCCTTTATGCCTACTATAAGCACAGCAAAAAAGCCTACTAACAATACTCTTTTTGTCATATAGATACAATTTTTTAAACAGCCATCTTTTTTATCTTATGTATATACAGACTATTGCATTGGATAGATTTTGCGATGGCTTTTAACAAAATCAATCCAACACACATAACAAAGCATATCTTTTCACCAAAATAAAAAATCATTTTCCTTATCACTTCAACACTACTTGCCAAATTCAGCAATATCATTTCAACATTTTTCTATTGAGTTATTTGGCTTTGCAATTTATCCGCCAATCTGCTTGTTCCTATTCTAAAATATTGTTTTTTTAGCCAAGATTCACCCAATATATTTTTTACCAATTGTCTATACATCAAGGCATCGTCTGTGTTGGTTATACCACCTGCTATTTTCAGCCCCACTCTTTTGCCTTGTTTTGCATAAAAATCTTTTATTGCCTGCGACATAACTACAACGGCTTGTGGCGTTGCGTTTACGACACATTTTCCTGTTGAGGTCTTAATAAAATCTGCCCCTGCTTCCATAGCCAACATAGAGGCATTGTAAATGTTTTCTATCGTTTGCAATTCTCCTGTTTCTAAAATGACTTTCAAAGGACGATAATTACAAAGTTTTTTAACGGCTTCTATTTCTTTTGAGACTTCCGCATATTGTTTATCTAAAAATTTTCCTCGTGAAATCACCATATCTATTTCATCGGCACCTTGTTGTATGGCAAAATCAACCTCCGACAACTTGATAGCCAACGGAGTTTGCCCTGACGGAAAAGCCCCTGCAACCGAGGTAACGCCAATGGAGGTGTTTTGCAAAATAGACTTCACTGTTTTTACAAAAATAGGATACACACACACAGAAGCCACTTGTGGACAAAAACTTTGGGCTTTCATTGATAATTGTTCTACTTTACTATCATTATCTACACCTTCCAAAGTTGTCAAATCCACACAAGAAAGCACAAAACTCAACAAACTCACTTTGTCTTGACAAGTATTTACTTGTTGTTGTACACCTGCGATAATAGATTCTATTTCTGATGAATTAATCATTTTGTCTTTGCTTATCTTCTTTATACCAATACATAGATTTTCCCAACATAGAAACTTTCCAGTAACCCCTAACTTTTAATTTTTTGTCTGTTTCAAACTTCATATACATCTGATAAGTACCTTTTTTACCGGGGTATTTGATTTCACCATTTTGCCATTCATTATCTTTAACGTTAAATGTAAGATTTTTCAGAAAAACGAGATTGATAAAATGTTCTTTTTCTTTATTTTCAACCCAACAAACCCGTCCTTGATAGGTTCCATTTGTTGTTTTATAAATATAGGTTTGTGAACCCTCACCTGAAAATGGGTCTTGAGAATAATAATAACCGACAATATCATCAGCGTGATTTTGTGCGAACATTGCCCCACAAGATAATATTATCAACAACAATACAAGATTCTTTCGTTTCATTATTTAGAATTATTGTGCAAAAGTAGCATTTTTATCGTTTGCTTTTTTAGATAAAGGACGAAATTTCCAAGTATTATTTTTAAAAAACATCAGACATACAACTATTACAATGTAAAAAGGATAAATAACTGCGGTTATTGGATAATAAAACAAGAGTCTTTTTTGTTGTATAAAATTTGTCCAAGAAGCCATAATCGGAAAATCCGTTAAAAATTTTAACACAAACAACAATAGTGGCAATTGCCATTTGAGCACTTTAAAGCAGGATAAAACAAACAAAATGAGAATAGAACAAGAAACCACTGCCACGCATAAGGCCAACAATTGTGTAAACCTATCGGTGTAAAATTTTGTTTTTGCACCCCAACGAGTTCGCTGGGACAATACATCTTTCACTTTCTTTAACGGCAATGTTTGCACCAAGGCTCCCCTTGACTTAACAAAACCGACAGAGGTTGCACCATAATGTTTTTTACATGCTTGTAACAAAAATATATCATCACCACTAAAAAGATGATACTTTTTTCGTATCTCATTGTGCAAAACAAAATACATTTCCTTTTCAAAAAACAGATTGGCACCATTGCACATAATAGGTTGTTGTTGGGCAATAGCACCTGCAGCAGTCGCTATTAGTGAACCAAACTCCAATTGCTGCATTTGCTCAAGCAAGGTCTTAGATGACCATAAGGCTATCGGAGCAGACAACAAACGACATTGATGATGATTATAATAATTAACAAACTCATACAACCAATTTTCTGGAACTATACAATCAGCATCAGTACATGCTATCAATGAATATGAAGCATGATAAACCGCTTTTTCTATGCCTTGTTTCTTTCCATAAATATCATTTCCCAAAGCTAACAACTGAACACGAAACTGTTTGTTTTGTTCAAAAAAAGCACTAATGATATCGCTTGTATTGTCAAAAGAATGATCGTCTACAAAAACAATTTCAAATTTATCGGGAGGATAGTTTAGTTTTTCTAAAGAGTGTAATAATGTGGATATATTATGTGATTCGTTTCTATAAATAACTATTATTGAAACACATGGCAATTGAGTGGGAGCAATTGTTTTTTCTACATTATGCAAACATATCCAGCCAAAAGTGAATTTCAAAATAAAAAAAACATACAATAAGAAAAACGGAAATATTAAAAACAAACTGATAACCATCATTTTAGTCATTTGTAGTTGTGGTTTTTGTTCTAAAAACACGTAAAGAAAAAACGAAAAATGAACCGATTAAAGCAGGCAAAACAACATTCAAGAGCCATAAAAATGTCGTGGCTGCCACTATTGAAAGGTCTGTTACTCCTGAGGCCGAAACCAACAAAGCAGAATCTGCATATAACAATAAGGCCACCGAAGCCCTAACTCCCAATTCACTCAAAACCCAAGTCGGAACCAAACTGGTAAACAAAAAATACAAAAATGTCATCATCACAAATGGACATATCGGGAATGATAGTTCAAAAACCTGAAAAGCAAAATACATTTGTACAACAAAAACAACATATCTACCCACAGAAAACAACAATATATTCAATAATTCTTTAAAAGTATAAGTTTGAAAAAAACAAAGTTTTTCCATCCAATTTGATTGTTGCAACCAACCTATCTTTTGGCATAGCCTATATATTTTTCCAATATTAAAATAGATGTATAAAAAGAATATCAACAATAAAAACACAAGAAAAAAAACAAGGCACAAAACTAACGTATCCACCGAATGATAAAAATGTGCCAACAACATATATCCTCCCCCTATCACACCCATTATAAGCGTTACAATCAGTTGTGAAAAATTTCCCAAAATAGTGGCAGCAGCACCTTTTAAGGCAAACCCTTGTGGCAATGCAAAGCCTCTCCCCAAAAAATCCCCAGACCGATTGGGAAAGATAAAACTAACACACACACCCAAAAAAGTTGCCTGCAAGGCTTTAAAAAATGATAGTTGATACTCTTTGCTTAAAACATATCGCCATTTGTTACTCTCTATTCCCCAATTGATAAACATAAAAACTAATAGCAGTAACAAATACAGCATTTTGTCCTTGATGTCAAAGGTCATAAAAAAAGAGACAATATCCGTCAAACCATCTTGTCTAAACAAGCGAGTGAAGACAAAAATATAACTTAATGTCAAAATAATAACACACGCTGCTATATTCAGTCTTTTTAGTATCTTTGCAACATCATTGACCATTGTCGAAATATTATTTTAAATATGCAAAACCAACAACAAACCATTCTTGGAATTGACCCCGGTACCAACATTATGGGCTACGGAATTATTTGTGCCAAAGATACAACAATTTCCCTTGTAAAAATGGATATTTTGAAGATAAATGCAAAAAAAAATCAATTAGAGAAATTGATTGAAACCTTTGATTTTGTTTCTCATTTAATTGCCACTTATCAACCTGATAGCATGGCTATAGAGACTCAATTTTTAGGCAAAAACATTCAATCTATGCTCAAATTAGGTCGGGCACAAGGGGTTGCTATTGCCGCTGCTTTGCATAAAAACATACCTGTCTTTGAATATGCTCCGACAAAAATTAAAGCAGCCGTTACTGGACGCAACAACTCCACAAAAGAGCAAGTCGCCGCCATGTTGCAATATGTCTTTCAAATAGAATCAATTCCCACATTTGACGCCACCGATGCCTTGGCTATAGCCTATTGCCATTATCTGCAAAATGCTAATATACCTATTGTACAAAAACATAAAACTAAAAAAAACTCATGGAAACACTTTGTGGAAGAAAATAAAAATAGAATAATAAAATAAACTCTCTAAAAAACGATTATTATTTCAAATAAATTTTCTATCTTTGCAAAACTATAACAATGAACATTTAACAAATAAAAATAATAAAAAGATATGAAAGTATTAGTTGCAACAGAAAAACCATTTGCAAAAACCGCCGTTGAGGGCATTCGTAACATTGTTGAAGGAGCAGGTTACACTTTAGCATTATTGGAAAAATACACCGATGTAAACGATTTTTACAAAGCCGTTGCAGACGCAGACGCTTTGATTGTTCGCTCTGATAAGGTTACCAAAGAAGTAATAGCCGCTGCTAAAAACCTCAAAATAGTCGTAAGAGCCGGTGCAGGTTTTGACAACCTTGACCTTGCCGCTTGCACAGAAAAAGGCATCGTTGCTATGAATACACCCGGACAAAACTCAAATGCTGTCGCTGAATTAGCGTTAGGTATGATGGTTTATATGGCACGTAATCAATACACACCAGGAACTGGCAGTGAATTGAAAGGCAAAAAATTAGGTATTCACGCATACGGCAATGTTGGACGTTTGGCTGCACATATTGCCAAAGGTTTTGGTATGGAAGTGTATGCTTTTGACCCATTTGTACCTGCTGACAAAATGAAAGCAGAAGGTATTATTCCTATAGAAAAAATGGAAGACCTTTACACTACTTGTCATTACATCTCTTTACATATTCCTGCTAATGAACAAACAAAAAAATCTATCGGATACAACTTGTTATCCAAAATGCCAAAAGGTGGTTGCCTTATCAATACCGCCCGCAAAGAAGTTATCAATGAAGAAGAACTTGTAAAAGTAATGGAAGAAAGAACCGATTTGAAATATTGTACAGACATCGCTCCAATCAATGTTGAAGAAATGAAAGAAAAATTCGGAACAAGATTCTTTGCTACACCAAAGAAAATGGGAGCAGAAACCGCTGAAGCTAACATCAACGCTGGCTTGGCCGCTGCTAACCAAATTGTGAAATTCTTCCAAACAGGAGACAAAACCTTTCAGGTTAATAAATAAAATTGCAAAACTTTGCTAAACAAAAGACGGGTATTCCCGTCTTTTGTTATATATATTCACCTATAAAAAACACAATAAAACATTGACATCTTTGAATTTGTCTTGTTCATATTTTTATCTAAAACACCCTTTCTCACATATATGTTTTTTGTGTATTTTTGTAAAATAATTAGTCTATTAACTTAAAAAAAAAAAACAGATACTATGAATTTTGAAGAAAGAATCAATGCCGATATCAAGGCCGCTATGCTCCAAAAAGACAAAGAAAGTTTAAATGCACTTAGAGCAATAAAATCTGCCATCTTATTGTTGAAAACTGAAAAAAATGCTTCAGAAATTACAGATGAAATTGCAATGCAAACCCTACAAAAATTGGCAAAACAACGCAAAGAATCAGCAGAATTGTATAAATCACAAAACAGAGAAGACCTCTATCAAGAAGAAATGGCTCAATTGAACGTTATCTCTAAATATCTTCCCGAACAATTATCCACCGAAGAAATCACATCAATTGTAAAACAAATTCTTGAACAAGAAAACATTACTGACATCAAAGGCATGGGCAAAGCCATGGGCTTGGCAAGCAAAGCTTTAGCAGGAAAAGCTGAAAACAAAACCATTGCCGATATTGTTAAACAACTTTTATCGTAAAAAATAAACGACATTATATTTTCGTTGTATAAAATAAAACAATGACAGATAAAATAAAAATATTGTGGGCAGACGATGAAATTGATTTATTAAAACCACATATCATCTTTCTCAATCAAAAAGGCTACGAAGTTGTTACCGTAAAAAGTGGCAACGAAGCACTGGAAGAACTAAAAAAACAAGTATTTGATATTGTTTTTCTTGATGAAAATATGCCCGGATTGACAGGGTTAGAAACAATAACCCGAATAAAAACCCATTTTGCTTCTTTGCCTATTGTGATGATTACCAAAAGTGAAGAAGAACATATTATGGAAGATGCTATCGGAGCAAATATCAAGGATTATCTCATTAAACCTGTCAATCCACATCAAATATTGCATTGTTTAAAAAAACACACCGAAAATAGCCGATTTGTTACAGAAAAAAATTCTTCTGATTACCAACAACAATTTCGTACCATCAGCATGAAACTGATGAACGCCATGTCTCCTTCTGAATGGATAGACATGTATAAAGAACTTGTCTATTGGGATATGGAATTGGAAAACACAAACGATGAAAATATAAAAAACATATTCCGTTCGCAAAAAGAAGAAGCCAATAATTTGTTTTGTCGTTTCATCGCTAAAAACTATATCAATTGGATAAACAATCGCTCTGAAGACAAACCGCTGATGTCGCACACCATTCTTAAAGAACGCTTGTTTCCTGCCCTTCAACAACAGCACCCCGTTTATCTCATTGTGTTGGACAATTTGCGATACGATCAATGGAAAACATTACAACCAAGTATAAACAAATTGTTTAGAATAGAACGCGATGAAATCTATTACAGCATTTTGCCAACAGCAACACTATTTGCCAGAAACGCTCTTTTTAGTGGACTTATGCCCAGTGAAATTGCAAAAAAATACCCCAATTATTGGGTCGATGAAAATGAGGAAGGAAACAAAAACGACCACGAACATCAACTATTAGATGAATATCTAAAACGATATGGATTCAATATAAAGCATTCCTATTCAAAAGTGTTAAATCAAGAATTTGCAAAAAAAACCAACGATAATTTGTCAAACACAATAAAAACACCGCTTAATGTGGTTATTTACAATTTTATAGACATGTTATCTCATGCCCACACCGATGTGGATATAGTGAGGGAATTGGCAAATGATGAATCCTCATATCGTTCTTTAACCTTATCGTGGTTTCAACATTCACCATTAATGGATATGCTGACATTCTTGGCAGAAAAAAAAGCAAAGGTTTTTATTACCACTGACCATGGTTCCATACGTATTCAGAATCCTATAAAAATTATCGGCGATAAAGAAACAAGCACTAATTTAAGATACAAAATTGGCAAAAATCTTAATTATTCCGATAAAGATATATTTGCCGTGAATAATCCTCACGATATTTATTTGCCTAAATTAAATATTAGTTCTAAATATATTTTTGCCTTAGGAAATGCTTTTTTTGCTTATCCTAACAATTATAATTATTACGTTAATTATTATAAAGATACTTTCCAACATGGAGGTATTTCTATGGAAGAAATTTTGGTGCCTTTTGCTTGTCTTTCTCCTAAATAAATGGCTCAATGACCAATTAGAAATATTTTTCTTTTTGCACGAGTAAGAGCAGTATATGCCCATCTGTAATACTCCACAGATTCTTGTTGTGATGTATGCCATTGAAAGACAAATACTTTTTCCCATTGCCCACCTTGTGTTTTGTGACATGTTTGAGCATAAGCAAATTTGATTTGAAGAGCATTGAGATATTTATCTTGTCGTATAGCCTCCAAACGTTTCTTTTTGCTTGTCAAATAATTATATTTTTCTTCTACAGCAGCATACAATTGCATGCTTTTTTCATAAGACAAAGCCGCTTCTTCTGTTGTTAACGTGTCTAAAATTACTTTTGCTTCAATAGATTCTCCCTCATAATCAATCATACGAAAACGAATGGTGGCAAATCTAAATCCTGCAAACTCTTCATAATGACGCACCGATAACACTTCCAAAATATCACCATTGGCAATAAAAGGTGTCGCTGCCGTTTCGGGCAACCAAAAATAATTGTTTTTCACACTCATCACAAAATCACCACAATCCAATTCATTTTCCATAAACAACAACTTGTTGCGAATAACATTGTTGAGCATATTGGCTTGCTTATTACTTTTAGTAATCACAACTGTTCCATTTATTCCGTATTGACTATAAGCACTTTGTATTTCTTCCATAACATCTTGCATATCTAAATGGACAAAATCATCAAATGTCGGTTTAAATGCGTACAAAGAAAAGTCTTGACAAGCAATTCTTTGTCGCAATGCTGTTGCATGAAATAACACACCAC
>CALAVA010000242.1 GCA_937892025.1 uncultured Bacteroidales bacterium | reverse complement strand
GCAACTTTTTTTGCAACTATTTTAAGTCAAAGAACACTTTTTTTAATTCCGCCAATGGGTTATATTTATTTTTTTAATAGGCGGTTCCTTTTGGATTTTTAATTACACCAATTCCATTACAATTGGTGTAAATGCCTTTTTGAAACGCATGCAAGGTCTTCAGGGGCGAAAAGTTTTGGTTCATCTTGATGTAAATTTACTAATAGTCATATCGATAATGATTGTTTTCAGCCTTTTTGGGGCTATTTTTGGTATGAGTGAAGAAACCATTGTCTTTACAATGATATTTGTTCCACTTGCTTTGTCCATGGGTTATGATTCTCTTGTGGGAATGAGTATGTGTTATTTGGCAGCCCATGTAGGTTTTGCAGGTGCTATGTTAAATCCATTTACAATAGGTATTGCTCAAGGTTTAGCCCATCTGCCTACGTTTTCAGGTTTGGCTTATCGTTTTATTTGTTGGTTGATTTTTACTGCACTTGGCATTGTCTTTGTGGTGTGGTATGCAAAAAAAGTGAAAAAAAATCCCCATTTTTCTCCGATGTATCAATTAGATGAATCGTGGAAAGGAAAATTGCAACAACAAGACAATTTAATCATTCCCGAACATGATAGAAAAAGTCCAATTTCAGCATGGATAGTATGGTTATTTTTATCAATTGTTTTTATTGTCGTTTCTATTTTTGAACCACTGACAACTATTTCTTTAGGGAAAACAACTTGTTATTTGCCAATAATTCCTATTTTGACAGGTATGTTTTTCTTAATAGGTTTTATTACTTTACGGAAAGATGTGCATTATTTCATTCTCAATTTGCTCTTGTTTGCTATTTTAGCATTGATAGTAGGTGTTTTGGCTTATCATTGGTATGTAATGGAGATTGCCACATTGTTTTTTATTATGGGTATTTGTGCTGGACTTGCCTATTCTTGTTCCTTGGATAGGATTTTTCAATTGTTTTTGGAGGGTTGTAAAGATATAATGGGTGCGGCTCTTGTCGTAGGTCTTGCGGGAGGTATTATTGTTATTCTTCAAGAGGGGAAAATTATAGATACCATTCTATATGCGATGAGCAATGCTATGCAAAATACAGGGAAAGTGGTTTCGTTGGGAGGCATGTTTTTGTTTCAGAATTTACTCAATTTGATTATTCCTTCAGGCTCTGCAAAGGCCGCTCTAACAATTCCAATAATGGCGGAATTTTCTGATATGCTACACATATCTCGTCAAACAATGGTTTTGGCTTTTCAGTTTGGAGATGGTATTACCAATATGATAACTCCTGCTTCCGGGGTTTTGTTAGGTTGTCTTGGTGCAGCTAAAATACCTTATTCCGTGTGGGCAAAATGGATATGGAAGTTTATTCTATTTTTAATCGTTGTGGGTTTTCTATTGCTTTTGCCTACTTTGTTCTTCCCTATTAGTGGATTTTAATCATTCATTGATGTATAATTGATATGGAACCAAAAACAACATACATTGAACAAGATTCTTTGTTGTCTCATACGGTGGAATGGCTTCGTTATCCATTGATGCTACTAATAGTATTGATTCATGCTGATACACCTCTTTTGACATCAATGCCACAAGATGGGCTTTCGGCCATATTTTACTATATTACTCGTACAATAGTAAGAGTGGCTGTTCCTATGTTTTTTATTATCTCTGGATATTTCTTTTTTCGAAAGCCTGATACTTTTTCCATGGAGGCATATTGGATAAAAATAAAGAAACGATTACTCTCCATATTGTTTCCTTATATTTTTTGGAATTATTTTGTCTGGGCTTTTCAAATGCTTGTACTTGTTGTTCAGGGACATTCTGATTGGATTGCACCTGATACTTTTATTCTGTCCAATATAGTTGATGTGGTAGTTGGTTGGGGTGAAGGCTACCAAGGTATGCCAAAGGCTTTTCAATTATGGTTTTTACGAGATTTAATGATAGTCTGTCTATTGTCGCCTTTGTTACATTTGTTATTGAAAAATAGACTTCGATATGTGTTGTTGTTGTTCGTAGTTTTATATCTTATGCCATGGCCGGACAATTGGAACCTTATCTTTATGCGTTTTCCTTCGGCCCTGCTATTTTTTAGCGTGGGAGCATATTGGGGCATACACAACAAAAATATTATCGCTATTGTACGAACAATACCAATTTGGTTAAGTGTTGGATTATCAACACTATTGTTGGTGGTTCACGTATGGCAATGTATGGTAGGCGGTTCTTGTATTATATTTTTTGAAAAATTATTTAGCATCGTTGCTGTCATTCCAACATGGCAAATAGCGTCAAAAATAGTTGAACACCAACGTTTAAAATCAGTTGAATGGATTTCAAATAGCAATTTTTTGCTGTTTGTGCTACACCCTACCATAACACATTATTTGCTTGTTTATCCTCTTTTAGGAAAAGTTAGCAATACCTTATTACATTTTTGGCTTGTTTATGCAGCAGAACTCATTATTCCTGCGTTTGTTTGTGTAATATTGTATGCTATAATGACAAGTATATTTCCTCGAACTACAGCCTTGCTTACAGGTGGGCGAAACGCTAAAAATAAAAATGTTATCTTTGCAAAATTTTTGGAAAGATGAAACTCAGTATTGTTATTGTCAATTATAATGTTTCTTATTTTTTGGAACAATGTCTTCGGTCTGTCTATGTGGCATTGGGTCAGATAGATGCTGAGGTTTTTGTTGTTGATAACAATTCTGTGGATAATTCTGTAGAAATGCTTAAACACCAATTTCCACAGGTTAAACTCATTGTGAATAAAGAAAATTTAGGCTTTTCTAAAGCCAACAATCAGGCTATTAGAGTAAGTAGTGGGGAATATGTTTTATTGCTAAATCCAGATACGATTGTGGAGTCTGACACTTTTGAAAAAGTGCTTGCTTTTATGGACGAACACCCTCAATGTGGAGGTTTGGGAGTAAAAATGGTAGATGGAAAAGGAAATTTTCTGCCAGAATCCAAACGGAGTGTGCCATTGCCGAGTGTCGCTTTTTATAAGATATTTGGTCTTTCAGCAATGTTTAAAAGCTCCAAACGCTTTGGAAAATATCATTTAACCTATCTTGATGAAAATGAAATTAACAAAGTAGAGGTGCTATCGGGGGCGTTTATGTTGTTGAGAAAAAGTGTTATAGATGAAATAGGGCTTTTGGATGAAGATTATTTTATGTATGGAGAAGATATAGACCTTTCATATCGGATAATCAAAGCAGGATATGATAATTATTATTTTCCAAAAACAAGAATAATACACTATAAGGGAGAAAGTACAAAAAAAAATAGTATCAATTATGTGTTGGTTTTCTATAAAGCCATGCAGATTTTTGCCAAAAAGCATTTTTCTACTAATAATGCAAGAATCTTCAATTTTTTTATCAATATAGCCATTTATCTGCGTGCGGCTTTGGCAATAGTTAAACGGATATTTTTTAAATTGTTGATGCCACTGATAGATTTTCTCTTCATTTATGGAGGTTTATTATCCATCGCTTTTTATTGGCATTCTCATATTCTGTCTGATAGTGAACAATATTCACATGTGTTTTTGTATATTATTTTGCCTATATATGCAATTGTGTGGGTGTTGAGTATATTTTTCAGCAAGGGTTACAATATACCTGTTAATATACAAAGGGTTAGTAAAGGTGTTGTGGTAGGAACCATTGCTTTGTTGCTGATGTATGCTTTGATGAATGAACAATGGCGTTTTTCAAGGGCTGTGCTGTTGTTGGGGGCAGGCTGGACATTTATTATTACATATATTTTGAGAATATGTGTAGGCTATTTGCATTTAAAAAATTATCCTATTGAAAACAATTACAAACATAGAATTTTGATTATCGGGGACGAACAAAGTGTCGCTATAGTAGGCAATTTACTCGGGAAATTTAATTATCAAACTGATTTTGTGGGATATGTATATTACCTTGAAAACAAAAAACCAAACAAGAATTTTATCGGACACATTGGGCAGTTGAATGAAATAATTGATGTGTATAAGATAGGAGAGTTGATTTTTTGTGAAAAAAATTTTACAGTTAAGCAAATCATAAACCTCATGACAACCTTAAAAACTTCCAATTTGGATTATAAAATTGCTCCAGAAAAAGAAAATTATATTATTGGAAGCCATTCTGTTGACACCAATGGAGAACTGTATGCTATGAATATCAATTCAATAGGAAATATGGAAAATCGTATAAAAAAGAGGTTGTTTGATATTTTGGTTTCTATTATCTTGCTTTGTTCTTTTGTTTTTAATGTATGGTTTGTGAATAATAAAATAAAATATTTGAAAAATATTTTTGCTTGTCTGTTTGGGCGAAAAACATGGATAGGCTATCTTTCGAGTTCAATAGACACAACTATCGGTTTGCCTATCCTTAAACAAGGCGTGCTTTCTTTTGCCGAAGATTTAAATGTGAAAGACACGGATTTAGTCTCTCAAATCAATAGTTTTTATGCAAGAGATTATCATGTTTTTAACGATTTCCGAACATTGACAAGGAGTTTTGAAAACGCAGGTCGTTAAATCAATGTTTTTTGTTTTTTATTACGGATAATTGCCAATATTTTACTTTTTTTTGTGAAAATTTAAAAATTAAAATATTGACATATAGTTAATTATATTCTTAGGATAATAACTATAATTTGTTAATTATTTCTTGTTGAAATTTTGAAATGACAACAAAAGTCTGTTATCTTTGCAAAGGTATTTATGAATACACTATATTATTAGTAATCTACTGAAAAATAGTTGTATTCTAAATTTTCATATTGAATATTTTTTTTGATTTTTTATAACAAAACGAGTAATTTGTACATGGATTTTTTTAGAGATCTTTTTGGATTAAGTAGTCATGAAGATGACACAAAAGACACTTTGAGTATTTTTTCTTCAAAAAATGACACGTTGTCTGTTGATAAAATGGCAGAAAGTCTATTGACTGCAAGAAAGGCAACCCGCCCTAAGGGAACCGCCACCATTCATCATACGGTTATGCCAGAGGTTGAGCCAACACATGCTGTTTCTACTCCAGAACCAACATCTGTAGATGCTGTGCAAACAACAGCCCCTCAAAAGGAACAGCCTATAATAGAAGAAGATAATTCTAATGAGAAATTTTATAACAGAATGGTCTATTCTTCCGACAAAAGATATACTGCCGAAGAAGTTTTAGAAGAGGCAACCAAATATTTTGATGGTGATACGATGGTTGCTAATGTTTGGATGAACAAATATGCTTTGCGTGATATGGAAGGCAATTTGTGTGAACTTACGCCAGACGATATGCACAGGCGTCTTTCTAGTGAATTTGCCCGAATTGAACAAAAATATCCTAATCCATTAGAAGAAGTACAAATCAATCAATTACTCAAAAATTTTCAATATATTGTTCCGCAGGGAAGTCCTATGTTTGGCATCGGTAATTCATATCAAATAGCATCATTGTCAAATTGTTTTGTGATAGGTAATGGCAACAATGCAGATTCTTATGGTGCTATTATGAAAATAGATGAAGAACAAGTTCAACTGATGAAAAGGCGTGGTGGAGTTGGACACGATTTGTCCCATATCCGCCCAGAAGGTAGTTTGGTTCACAATAGTGCATTAACTTCTACGGGAATAGTGCCTTTTATGGAACGCTATTCCAATTCTACACGAGAGGTTGCTCAAGGCGGTCGTAGAGGTGCCCTTATGTTAAGTATTTCAATAAAACATCCTGATGCAGAAAGTTTTATTGATGCAAAACTGGAACAAGGGAAAATTACAGGTGCCAATATCTCTGTTAAAATTGATGATGAATTTATGCGTTGCGTTAAGAATGGAACACCATACGTGCAACAATATCCGATAAATGCTCATAATCCGTTGGTGAAAAAAGAGGTAGATGCTCGAAAATTATGGGATAAAATTATTCATAATGCGTGGAAATCGGCAGAACCAGGTGTGTTGTTTTGGGATACCATACACAATGAATCCATTCCAGATTGCTATTTTGAACACGGTTTTGAAAGCGTATCTACAAATCCTTGTGGTGAAATTCCTCTTTGTCCATACGATAGTTGTCGATTGACTGCCATCAATTTGTATAGTTATGTAGATAATCCTTTTACGCCAGAGGCAACTTTCAATTTTGATAAGTTTAAATCTCATGTTGCTATTGCACAACGTCTTATGGATGACCTTGTGGATTTGGAAATGGAAAAAATTGATAAAATTTTGGAAAAGATAGCCAAAGACCCTGAAGCAGAACATCTTAAACGAGTAGAAATGGATTTGTGGAAAAAAATAAAAGACAAATCCGCACGTGGAAGAAGAACGGGTTTGGGTATCACAGCAGAAGGAGATATGTTGGCTGCTATGAATATCCGTTATGGTTCAGAAGATGCCATTGCCTTTTCTACAGAAGTACACAAGCAATTGGCTCTTGCCGCCTATCGCTCTTCTGTAGAGTTGGCAAAAGAAAGAGGAAAATTTTCTATTTATAATACAGAAAAAGAAATAAACAATCCGTTTATTAGACGTATCCGTGAGGCAGACCCTGTACTTTATCAAGATATGTGTTTATACGGAAGACGTAATATCGCTTTGCTGACAGTGGCTCCTACAGGAAGCGTCAGCTTATGCACACAAACAACATCAGGAATAGAACCTGTATTTATGATTGCCTACACTCGTAGAAGAAAGGTAAATCCTAACGATAATAATGTTAGAGTTGCTTTTGTGGATAAAAATGGTGATTCGTTTGAAGAATATCAAGTACTCCATCCTAAATTTGTAATATGGGCAAAAACAAAAGGTTATACTAAGGAACAACTTGAAAACATGAAAACGGATGAACTTAATAAGATTATCGCTCAATCGCCCTATAATAAAGCAACGGCTTATGATATTGATTGGACAATGAAAGTGAAAATGCAAGGAGCTGTTCAAAAATGGGTAGATCATTCAATTAGCGTAACCGTTAATATTCCAGAAAATGCTACTGAAGCCATTGTAAGTGAAATTTACAAAACAGCGTGGGAATGCGGTTGTAAGGGTATGACCATTTATAGAGAAGGTTCTCGTGATGGCGTTATCGTTAGCAATAAGGAAAAATCTACAACAGAAAAAACAACTATTGATTTTGGAGAAAGTATTGCTCCTCAACGCCCTGAAATTATAGAAGCGGATGTCATTCGTTTCCGTAATAGAGAAGAAGAATGGATTGCCGTTGTGGGATTAGTCAACAATAGACCTTATGAAATCTTCACAGGAAAAGCCGATGCTTTTTATTTGCACCCTGCAATCAAAAAAGGTTGGGTAAAAAGAGTAAAAATAGGAAAAGAACCCGCAAGATATGACTTTTTGTTTAAAGATAATGATGGATATGA
Organism: uncultured Bacteroidales bacterium; assembly: GCA_937892025.1. GTDB lineage: Bacteria > Bacteroidota > Bacteroidia > Bacteroidales > WCHB1-69 > UBA1205. The sequence goes on along the minus strand of CALAVA010000242.1, from coordinate 3,201 downwards.
AGGAACCGTTTGCGGATTGTCAAGAATGTTTAACGAAGAATATTGGAACTATGCAAAACTAATTTCTGGTATTCTACGCCATGGTATGCCATTACCAAATGTCGTGAACCTTGTTTCAAAACTGCGATTTGATGATGACAATATCATGACTTGGAAAAATGGGGTTAGTAGGGCTTTGAAAAATTATATAAAAGATGGTACAAAGATAAAACAAGCCTGTCCGGAATGTGGGCAAGAGACCCTTGTTTATAAAGACGGCTGTGCCACTTGTATGAACTGCGGACATTCCAAATGTGGTTGATGTGATGTTAGATAAAACAAATATTCAAGATTATACCTTTAAAAGCAAACTCCCTATTCAAATTAGAATGACTGACCTTGACACGTTCAATCATGTCAATAATGGGGTCTTGTCTGCTTATTTTGATTTGGGTAGATTGAATTATCTTAAGCAAGTTACAGGAAATGTGAATCTAACAACCCTTGATTTGGTTTTAGTACATACTGAATATGACTTTTTTGCCTCTGTGCGTTTTCAAAGTAAAATAATAGTTGAAACAAAAATTGTTGATTTTGGAAATAAAAGTCTTAAAATGCTGCAACGGATTGTAGATGAACAAGATGAAAATAAGTGCTATTGTACTTGTTTTTCTGTCCTTTCTGGATATGACCATCAGCATGATTGTTCGCAAGTTATTGATAGCCATTTTAAAGAATTGGTAAAAGCCTTTGAACAAATTTAGTCTATATATTGGACAATATTATTTCAGTTGTTGAGAATAAGAATAGAAAAGCAATCGTGTTTTTAGTTAAATATAAAAAAAGGAAAAGAATGAATAATAAAATTTTGTTGGTAATAATTGCTTTTTTGTGGTGTGGCATTGTGCATTCGCAAACTCAAACATGGCAACCGACTTTGTTTTTTAAAACAGATGAAATGCCCAATTTGCTTAAATGTTTACCTGCTCCTCCAGATACTAATAGTGCAGAGTTTGCTAATGATATTATGCGTTATATGTGGGGCAAAAGCCAACGTTTAGATTCTGCACGTGCAGCTATTGTTAAACGAGATGCTGTATGGAATTTGGATAGCCTTTTTGCAGAATTTGCTGTGCCTTTTGGTGTGGAAATATCCTTGCAAAACAGTCCAGAAATCTATAAATTTTTAGTGAACGGTGTTGCTACCGTAGATCAAATGAGAGTAGCACCTAAGGCTTTTTATATGCGAAAACGCCCTTTTGTCCGCTTTCAAGAGCATTTATTAACGGAAGAAGAAGAAGTGTATTTGCGTAATGAAGGATCTTATCCTTCAGGACATTCTATGCGAGGTTGGTCGGTGGCATTGTTGTTGAGTGAAATAAATCCAATGAACGCAGACACTATTATGGCACGTGGTTTTATGTATGGAGAAAGTAGGGTTATAACAGGGGCACATTGGCAAAGTGATGTAGATGCCAGTCGTTTGGGAGCCTCTATCGGTGTCGCTCGCTTGCATACTAATACGGATTTTCTCAATCAACTGCACCAAGCACAACTCGAATTTCAGCGTTTGAAAAACAATAAAGTTGCTCCAAAAGCAAAACAAAAGAATGACACAAAAAGAAATTGATAAATATTTTCTGCAAAAAACCATTCAGTTGGCTTTGGAAAATATCCATGTCGGCAAGGGAGGTCCTTTTGCTGCCTTAATAGTTAAAAACAATCAAATTATAGCGGAAGGCACCAATTTGGTTACTTCTACCCAAGACCCGACTGCCCATGCTGAAATAACAGCAATTAGAAAAGCGTGCAATAATTTGAATCATTTTCAGTTAGAAGGATGTACTATTTATTCTAGTTGTGAGCCTTGTCCGATGTGTTTAGGGGCTATTTATTGGGCTCGCCCACAACGATTGGTTTTTGCCGCTGATAAAAAACAAGCCGCCGCTGCTGATTTTGATGACGATTTCATTTATCAAGAAATGAACTTGGAGTATGATAAACGTTATCTAAAAACACAACACATTGAAATAGAATCTGCTAACTCTCCCTTTGAACAATGGAAGGCTTTAGAAAATAAAATAAAATATTGATTATGAAAGACATAAATACTGAAGAGAAAAATCATAAAGCCGGATTTGTCAGTATTTTAGGAAATCCCAATGTGGGAAAATCCACTTTGATGAACAAGTTGGTTGGAGAACGTCTGTCTATCATTACCGCAAAAGCACAAACAACACGACACCGAATTATGGGAATTGTCAATGGTGAGGATTTTCAGATTGTCTATTCTGATACACCCGGGGTTTTAGAACCAAATTATAAAATGCAAGAATATATGATGCAGTATGTGGAAACCGCTTTGCAAGATAGCGATATTTTGCTTTATATGGTTGAGGTGGGAGAAACAAAACATCATCAAAGTATTTTGGATAAAGTGAGTGTTTCTAAAACGCCTATTATATTGATTTTAAATAAAATAGACAAGGCCTCACAAGAACAAATTGAGCAAAGTCGCTCGTTTTGGCAAGAATTGATTCAGCCAACTGAAACTTGTTGTATTTCAGCATTAAATGGAGAAAATATAGACACTATTGTCGAAAAGATAATCAATTTATTGCCCTATTCTCCACCCTATTTTCCTAAAGATGAATTGACAGATAGGTCTATGCGTTTTTTTGTATCGGAAATCATTCGAGAAAAAATCCTTTTACTTTATCAAAAGGAAATTCCGTATAGCGTTGAAATAGAAGTTGTTTCATTTAAAGAAGAGAAAGATATTACTCGTATAGAGGCTATTGTTTACGTGGAAAGAGAAAGTCAAAAAAGTATCATTATAGGTCATAATGGCATGAAAATAAAGGAATTAGGAACAGTTTCCAGATTAGAAATAGAACAATTTATTGAAAAAAAAGTCTTTTTAGGTTTGAGTGTCAAAGTGCAAAAAGATTGGCGAAACGATGATAATCGTTTAAAACGCTTTGGTTATGGATTTTAACAACAACTGAACAATGATAGAAAAAAGTAGAGGTATTGTTCTTAACAAAATACAACATACTGATAATAAGAATATTGTAAAAATATATTCTGAATCAGGGACAAATGCCTATGTCATGTTCAAAAATTCTAAATCCAAAAATAATAATCTCTTGCAACCGATGACATTGATTAATTTTTGTGCAGAGCGAAAAACGACAAATCAAATGGCATGGTTAAAAGAAG
>CALAVA010000241.1 GCA_937892025.1 uncultured Bacteroidales bacterium | reverse complement strand
GCTGCTTTCTCTGTTTTACTTCCGCTTTTTTCAATTTGCTCCGGAAGCTTCGAGAAATCAATACACCCAACAACGCATCTGCCCGTATTTCCGTAATAATATTCCTGACCATCGGTCGAATTAAGCAAAATCTCAGTTACCCTGTCAACCGTTTCACTATTCCTGTTTTCCCGCAGGCTTTCATCCGCTCCATAGATAAGTGCCGCTGCCCCTGCGACAATCGGTGCTGCCATTGATGTTCCATTAATATAATTATAAGTATTATTTGGTGTTGTAGAATATATTTCCTTTCCGGGAGCAACAACATCTAATAAATTTCCATAATTAGAAGCAGTTATCCTATCATAATTACTATCAATAGCTCCAACAACTAAAATTTCTCTCCTATAGTTGGCAGGATAACTCATTTGTGCAGAATTAAGTATTCCTGAACTAAAAACAACTATACACCCCTTGCCGTTTCTTCCATTGTCAATAACATCATCAATAGCATCTTCTAAAAGTGTACTATTAATATTTCCACCTGCAATACTCCAAGAATTATTAATAATATCTGCATCATGTAAAACTGCCCAAACAAAACCATCTGCCAATTCCTCAACAGTAGTTGTTCTATTAGCAAAATCATGACTGATGTTTAACATACTACAATTAGGAGCCACTCCTGCTATTTGATGAGAATTATGGTTTGCAAATATAACACCACTTACATAAGTTCCATGGTTTCCCAATACTACTGCAGGAGAGGTTTGTGTTACACTATGAAAAGAACCACTGTTATGTATTCCGCTAAATTCTTGATGAGTTTCATCTATTCCCATGTCAATGATAGCTATTTTTATATTTGTATCTCCTGTTGTAATATTCCAAGCATTACATGTATTAATACTATGCATACCCCATTGTTGAGAAAAACTTGAATCGGAAACACAATTGGAAAAATTAGGTTGAAAATTTAAAATAAAACCAGGGTCAATTTGGTCAAATAATTTTGTTTCCCATAGATAATTTGATACAACAATGGAATTGCCAAAAGATTTTTTGTTTACCTCCAAAACATACCATTTTTTAGCATAAGCCAATTGTCTTACAATTGTTGCATTTAGTCGTTCGGCTTCTTGTAGTAATTTTGAATAATCTTCTTCTGACTTCAATTTTACGTACAAAAGACTTGAAACCATTACTGGATTTTCTTCATCAATGACAGGTTCAACATCTATTACAAATGGTTTCTCTATTAATGTATGCCAAATACTATCATAATTATGGTTAGGCAACATTATTTCACAAGCATACAGTTTCATTAATGTCGTATCAGGCAATTGAATCTCATTTGTAATTTCAAATTCTTGTTTTATCTCAGATATTGAAATCTTTGTAATGTCAAAATAAACAACAAACCTATTTTTACTTATAGGCAAATTATTTTTTTCTCCCTTATAATAATAATACGAAGAGTTCTCGAGTATATTTGTTTGAGCGGATATAATGGCAACAAATAATAAAAATCCGAATAATAATTTTATTTTTTTCACAACTTAGTGTAATTTTGTATAGGTAATCTTCTTTATTTCGTGAGTAGATACACTAGTTATATAATTATAGAATTTTATTTCATAATTAGTGGAATCTTTTTCTATAGTAAAATATATCGCTGTTATTGGATATGTATATGGACTGCATCTACATTCATTACACATAAATAAGAGTGTTGTATCATCTAGTAATCTATATTTATATTTATTAAAGACTCCAGTTTTATCAAAAACAATACCATCATTTGAAAACGTAAGAGTATCCCAAACACCATCCCAATGTACATTGGTGTCCTTCTCTTGCCAAGAACCAAGTAATATTGTGGCAATATTAGGTTCAGGGTCTTCTTTATTTATTACTTCACCCTTTTTACTATCTTCTTCTAGTTCCTTTTTCGTACATGCCGTACACAACAGCAAACCTGCTACCGCCACTATAAGTGGCACAAAAACTAATTTTTTCATGGCTACAATTCTTTTTTTGTACAAAATGTATTAGAAATTGATTTGATAACTCTTGTCTATCAACTCTTTGCGTAATTTATCCAAACTGCCTTTAATAGAAGAATCAATGAAATAATCATTAAAATGCAATTTGTACCCCCCTATAATAGATGGATTGATTGCTAATTCTACTTGAATATTGGCTTGTGTAAATTCTTTTACTTTTTCCACTAAAGTATCAATGGTTGTTTGAGGTAAAGTATCCGCACTTGTAATTTGAAGTGTGATAATATTTTTATTTTTCTTATATAGTTTGACAAATTCACTGCATATTACATCAACTTGAGTTTCTCGTCCTTTTTTGATGATGAGTATTAAGTATTTATTTGTCATTTCATTGATATGTGGTTTGAAAATTTGCTCTATGATAGCAATTTTCTTATCAACTCGAATCACAGGCATATTAATAACATGCCTCAATTCCGTATTTTCTTTAAAGATTTTGTCAATAAAATTGATGTCTTGAAAAATTTCATCTACTTTATTTAATTCAATGGCAAAATCGAAAAGTGCTTTTGCGTATCTGGCCGCTAATTTTGTACCTTTCATTTTTAGTTTTCTAATTTAATTTTAATTCTTCAATTCGAGAATTAACGTATTGATATTGTTTGTTTTTATCAGCCAATTCAGTTTTAATAATATTTTCTGCTATTTCGATAGAAAGTTCAGCAATTTGATTTTTAATATCAGCGATAGCCTTTTGTTTTTCGATTTCAATGTTTTCTTTAGCATCAGCGAGGATACGTTGTCCTTCTTCTTGTGCTTTTAACTTAGCATCTTCGTACATTTTTTGACTCACTTTTCTTGCTTCGCTCAAAATGGCATCACGTTCATCTTTTGCCTCAGCCAACAAACGTTCGTTATCGGCATGGAGTTGTTTCATTTGCTCACGAGCCAAATTTGCCTCATTGAGTGCATTTGTAATATGTTCTTCTCTTTTGGATAACATATTTAAAATAGGTTTCCATGCAAACTTTTTTAGCAGAATTACTAAAATAAGAAATGCTATAAATGAAAGAGAAGATAAATTATTATCACAAATTGATAATAATTTTGATGAATTATTTTTTAAAGAAAATGATGAAATAATTAAAAAGATAGATAAATTTCCAAAAATAATTAACAACTCTTTAATCAATGGAAAGAAATTAAATGAAGAATGGGATAATAAGGAAGAAAAATTAAATTCAAAAATTAATAAATGTATCATTATAGAAAATT
>CALAVA010000240.1 GCA_937892025.1 uncultured Bacteroidales bacterium | reverse complement strand
AAAGAATAGGTAGAGGTCAAGGTTCGGGTAGAGGAGGCACTTCTACAAGAGGCCATAAAGGTGCTCAATCTCGCTCTGGTTATTCCCAAAAAATCGGTTTTGAAGGTGGACAAATGCCTTTGTATAGAAGAGTACCGAAATTCGGTTTTAAAAATATAAATAGAGTAGAATATACTGCCGTTAATTTATCAACGTTGCAATATTTGGCAGATAATAAACATTTGACAGCAATAGATATAGAAACTTTGCAACAAAATGGTTTGTTGGGGAAAAATGATCGTGTGAAAATTTTGGCAAAAGGAGAACTTACAGCAAAATTAAACGTGACGGCTCATGCTTTTTCTGAAAAAGCCAAACAAGTAATTGAAGCAAATGGCGGTGTTGTAACAAAATTATAATCATGAAGAGATTTATAACCACAATAAGAAACATCTATCATATAGAAGAACTGCGTAAGCGTATTTTATATACGTTAGGTATCATTTTGATATATCGGATAGGTTCTTATATTGCTTTACCTGGTATTGATGTTAAGGCTTTGTCAATGACTGCCTTTTCCGCCAATTCTAGAGAAGGTTTATTGGGAATGTTGGATATGTTTTCGGGAGGTGCATTTTCAAATGCTTCTATTTTTGCATTAGGTATCATGCCCTATATTTCTGCCTCAATTGTTATACAATTGCTAACCTTGGTTGTTCCTTATTTTCAAAGGTTGCAACGGGAAGGTGAAAGTGGTAGAAAAAAAATTACTCAATTGACACGTTTATTGACGATAGCAGTAACTGCCTTACAAGCACCAGCGTATTTAACAAATATGGTTAATACAGTTGGAACCCATTCTGGTGTATTTCATACCCTAACGGGAGAAGTAATACAAGGAAAATTGCCATTCTCATTTATATTTACTTCTTTAATTGTTCTTGTTTCAAGTACCTTGTTCATTATGTGGTTAGGTGAACGTATTACAGAAAAGGGAGTAGGAAATGGAATTTCTCTTATCATTATGATTGGGATTATTGCTAGATTGCCCTTTGCTTTGTCTGCAGAATTTGTTTCAAAAGTAGCAGAAACAGGAAATGGTGGTTTGGTTGTCTTTTTAATAGAAATTGTACTATTAGTGGCAGTGATTTTTGTTACAATATTATTGGTTCAAGGCACTCGTAGGGTTCCTATTCAATATGCTAAACGTATGGAGGGAAATCGTATGTATGGTGGTCAAAGACAATATTTGCCATTAAAAGTAAATGCAGCAGGTGTTATGCCAATAATCTTTGCTCAAGCAATTATGTTTTTACCTTTGACAATCATGGGATTTGCATCAAATACAGAAGCAATGAGCGGATTTGCAGCAGCAATGACTAATTTTGAAGGTTTTTGGTATAATTTAGTATTTTTCATATTGATAATTATGTTTACTTATTTTTATACAGCCATAACCTTTAACCCTCGTCAAATTGCTGAAGATTTGAAACGGAACGGTGGATTTATTCCAGGAGTAAAACCGGGACGTAAAACAGAAGAATTTATAGATACAATTATTTCAAGAATAACGTTACCGGGTGCAATCTTTTTGGGTATTATTGCTATTATGCCTGCTTTTGCAAGAATATTTGGTATTAATTCTCAATTCGCTCAATTTTTTGGTGGTACATCATTGTTGATTTTAGTAGGTGTTGTTTTAGATACCTTACAACAGATAGAAAGTTATCTTTTGATGAGACATTATGATGGCTTGACAAGTTCTGGTCGTATAAAGGGGCGTAATTCAGGGCTTCCTGTTTAGAAAAATATATAGGTGGGTAATTTGAAATAAAGAAAATTCTATTGATGATACACCTGAAAACAGAACGGGAAATAGAAGTATTAAAGGAAAGTTCTTTGATAGTTGGAAAGACTCTTGGAGAAATTGCAAAGGTAATTCGTCCAGGTGTGCGGTGTAAAACGCTTGATACATTGGCAGAAACTTTTATTCGCGATAATGGTGCTATTCCTAGTTTTAAAAACTATAATGGTTTCCCATCAACATTATGTATTTCTGTTAATGATGTTATCGTGCATGGCATTCCAGGACAAAATGAATTACATGATGGAGATATAGTTTCTATTGATTGTGGAGCTAAAAAAAATGGTTTTCATGCTGATTATGCCTATACTTTTTGTGTAGGTGAAGTTGCTGAAGAAATAAGGAACCTTTGCGATAGGACAAAACAATCTTTGTATTTAGGAATAGAGCAAGCGGTTGTAGGAAATCGCATTGGAGATATTAGTCATGCTATTCAAACCTATGTAGAGAGTTTTGGCTATTCGGTTGTTAGAGAAATGGTTGGTCATGGAGTTGGTAGAAATTTGCATGAATCTCCTGAAGTGCCTAATTATGGTCAAAAAGGCAGTGGTCCAAAGATAAAAAAAGGTTTGGTTATTTGTATAGAACCTATGATAAATTTGGGTGTGAGGAATATCCGTATAGATAAAGATGGTTGGACAACAAGAACTGCCGATGGATTGCCCTCTGCCCATTATGAACACATGGTTGCAGTAAGAGACAATGGAACCGAGATATTATCAACATATCAATTTGTAGAAGAAGTTTTAAATAAATAAGTGAAAAATAGATGGCAAAACAAGAGGCAATAGAACAAGATGGTATAGTAAGAGAATCGTTAGGGAACGCTATGTTTAGAGTAGAATTAGAGAATGGACATATCGTTACAGCACATGTATCTGGAAAAATGCGGATGCACTATATTAAAATATTGCCAGGTGATAAAGTAAAAATGGAGAATCAACGGTGTACCGGTTGTCGCGCCAGCGGCACAGCCGGGTAGCTGCATCCAGACGGGATAAACGCTGAAAGCATCTAAGCGTGAAGCCCCTCCCGAGATGAGGTGTCTCATAGCATAGGCTA
>CALAVA010000239.1 GCA_937892025.1 uncultured Bacteroidales bacterium | reverse complement strand
ATGAATTTTTCTCAATTTCATTTTTGAGAAACAATAACGTAAAACTCTTTTCCAAATGTTGTTTTTAATTCGGGATATTGTTTTAAGTTATTGTTTCTCAAAAATGAAATTGAGAAAAATTCATAGCCTTTATTTGTTGCATATTCATAAAGTTTAACTAAATCAGACAAGTTATCTTTTAAAACGATGGATTTAATGTCTATCATAATATCGGTATCTGAGTATTTACATTTTTGAGCCAATTCGTCAAGATTTGTTGTAATTTTTTGAAATATACCTTGAGCGCCTCTGTTTTTATCGTGATTATCTTTCCAACCGTCTATAGAAACGCTTAAAAGCATTAATTTATTTTGAATTAAATTTTAATTAAAATGATTTAATTATTTGATAAAACATTTATTAAATTAAAATATATATACATGGAATAAAAAAATAATTATACATAAAAAGATGACCACTGAATTACAATTCGCAGTAATTAAAGATGAACTCACTGCTATGGTTGATGATATCATCAGACAATTCTTAAATGATAAAGATTACGACCAAAATCAAGCTCAATCATGGTGCAATGGTATTTCTGATGAAATTATCAAAGCCTTACATCAACAACAAAGAGGATTCAAATTTGTATGCAACAGCACTATCTTCCAAAAAGGAGATGCTTCTCTTCATTTCAGTTCAACTTGCTTATGGAATCCTAATACCGATGGATCTATCACTGTCAAATATGAAAATGATAAATTACACTGCTTCGTCTGCTTATTCGGTATCGCTCCATAAATAAAATAATATTGATTCCTTTGTTTATTTAAATTTATTCATTTAATAAACATTTCTTTTAAAACTATTTTCTTTTTTGAAGAACTTCTAATTACTTTAAAATTTTTTTTTTTGTGAAAATTTTTCAAAGAATGGTGATGAAAAAAATATTTGACGATAAAAATAAATTTATATATAGCTTAAATTTTCCAGATTAGTACCAGTTATCAATAACTTTTTTAATTTTTTACTTTCAAATATTCTTTGGATTAAAAAATTTAAACGAATTTAAAATTTTTATTCCAAATTAATAATTAAATAATTAATTATTAAAAATATCTAAAAAATATATATAGTAAAAATAAAAAAAATTAAAATATAAAATATGAGTCTTTCTGAATTACAATTCGCTGTCATTAAAGATGAACTCACTGCTATGGTCGATGACATCATCAGACAATTCTTAAATGATAAAATCTATGAAAAAGACCAAGCTCAAAATTGGTGCAATGGTATTTCTGATGAAATCATCAAAGCTTTACACCAACAACAAAGAGGATTCAAATTCGTTTGCACTTGCACTATCTTCCAAAAAGGATATGCTTCAATGAACTTCAGCTCAACCTGCTTATGGAATCCTAACCAAGATGGATCTGTCACTGTCAAATATGAAAATGACAAAATGCATGCTTTCGTCTGCTTATTCGGTCTTGCTCCATAAATAAATTAATATCTTCTATAGGAAATAAAATAATTATTTAATGAAACATAAATTCTTTTATTAAACTTTTTTCTTTTGATTTCTTATTCTTATTTCAATATTTTGTCTCTTTTAATAGAATCTTTTTTTGTTGTATCCGATTATTTCCTTTTTGAGAGTTAGACTGATGTGCTTTTTAGAAGGAAATATCTATTATATTTGGAGATTTATTTTTTAAATTGAAACTAATTACTTTCGGAAAAAATGTTTGGTGGAAATCCGGTTATCCAAAATATTGTAAATCCAAATTAACAATTTATCTGTAAAGGTGAATAAAAACCGAGAGATTATTTTGCACAAAAATCCCTATTTTTGGGGATTGTATATTATTAAGGCTAATGGTAATTTTGTGGCGGAAATCAAATAAACAAAGGTGAAATGGACTTAAGCGAGATAGAAGTTGACAAACAATGCGTAATAACAAAAATACTTGGACGCGGCACATTCCGCAAACGCATTATGGAAATGGGGTTTGTAAGAGGTAAAACAGTTCACGTAGTAAAGCAAGCACCACTCAACGACCCAGTAGAATACGAAATACTCGGCTATCACGTATCGCTACGAAAAAGCGAAGCCAAAATGGTGGAAGTTATCCCCATAGAACACATAAAAGACGAAGCAACTGCCGAGGAAAACAAAAATTTAACATTTGAAGAAGTTATAAACAATCAAATAAAAGAACACGGCAACACAATAAACATAGCATTAGTTGGCAACCCTAATTGTGGAAAAACCACCTTTTATAATTACGCATCAGGAAGTAAAGAACGCACTGGCAACTACAGCGGAGTAACAGTGGATGCAAAAACCGCAAAATTTAAATACAACAACTACATATTCAACATCACCGATTTACCCGGAACATACTCGCTAACAGCCTACTCTGCAGAAGAAATCTATGTACGAAAATTTATAACCGAGCAAAGTCCCGATGTGGTTATAAACATGATAGACGCATCAAATCTTGAACGTAACCTTTATCTTACCACCCAACTTATCGACATGGACGTAAAAACTGTAGCCGCTCTCAATATGTATGACGAACTCGAAAGCCGTGGCGACAAACTCGACTACATAACGCTTGGAAAGATGCTCGGAATACCATTTGTACCAACGGTAAGCAGCAAAGGCAAAGGTTTTGGTGTGCTATTCGACACAGTAATACGTGCATACGAAGATAAGTCTCCAACAATAAGGCACATACACATCAACTATGGACAAAATATAGAACAATCCATAAACATTCTACAAGAAAAAATTTACAAAAACCTCGACAACGATTTATTCCAAAAAGTATCATCAAGGTTTCTTGCCATAAAAATGCTCGAAAAAGATGCCGACATAAAAAAAACAATTATTGGCAATAACAAAGAAATAATCGAAAGTGCCAACAATCAAATAAAGGCGTTGGAAACCGAATATAAATCAGATAGTGAAACCATAATAACCGATACACGTTACGGTTTTATTTCGGGAGCATTACGCGAAACATATAAACGAGGAACTATAAACACTCGAAAACTCACCGACAAAATAGACAACATCCTAACCCATAAATTTTTAGGATTTCCAATATTTTTGGCAATAATCTATCTCATGTTTCAAACAACATTTACCATAGGACAATATCCTATGGACTGGATAGAGGCACTTGTAGAGCTAATTGGTGATGTTATAAAAAGTGCTATGCCCGACGGTATGCTCAAAGATTTAATTGTAGACGGAATAATAGGTGGTGTTGGCGGTGTTATAGTGTTTTTGCCAAATATAGTATTACTATTTATGTTTATTTCCCTAATGGAAGACACTGGCTATATGGCACGTGTTGCCTTTCTGATGGACAAAATAATGCATAAAATAGGGTTACACGGAAAGTCATTTATACCAATGATAATGGGCTTTGGTTGCAACGTACCCGCTGTAATGGCCACGCGTACTCTCGAAAACCGCAAAGACAGAATATTAACCACTCTTATCAACCCATACATGAGTTGTAATGCACGACTACCGCTCTACACTGTTCTTACAGCTGCATTTTTTGCCAACAACCAAGCTCTTATAACGCTAAGCATCTATTGCATAGGCATACTTGTGGCAGCACTTACAGCCATAGTTTTACGAAAAACAAGTTTTAAAGCCGTAGAAGCACCTTTTGTTATGGAACTTCCACCCTATCGAATACCCACCGTACGCAACGTACTTAAACACATGTGGGAAAAAGCTAAGCAATATCTCAAAAAAATGGGAGGAGTAATACTCTTAGCATCAATAATTATTTGGGCGTTGGGTTATTTTCCACAAACAAGTACGGAAATAGAACAATATCAACAAGATACACAACATTACATAGCCGACCTTGACCGTCAAATAAGCCTTGAAGACAACCAAGCATCAAAAGCACAACTCCTTATAGAGCGCGATAGTATATTAAACAACATAGAACAAGAAATAAGTATCCGCAAACAAGAAAATTCCTACATTGGACGGCTTGGAAAATTTATAGAACCAATAATAAAGCCACTTGGATTTGATTGGAAACTCGGCATAAGCATACTCACAGGCGTAGCAGCCAAGGAAATAGTAGTTAGTACCATGGGCGTATTATACCGCAGCGGTGGCGATGAAGACGATACCGCCCCTCTATCGCAAAAACTATCATCGCAAGAATCACCACTTACAAACACCACTGCATTTGGTTTTATGGTTTTTGTACTACTATATTTCCCATGTGTAGCCACAGCTGCAGCCATTTACAAAGAAACCAACAGCAAAAAATGGACTACGTTTTCTATAATATACTCCTTAGTAGTGGCATGGTTAGCAGCATTTTTTATAAAAACTTTATTCTAAAATATTTGAATATACAACATTCTCATACATAAAATTAGCCATGATAATATCAACGCTGGCGACTTTTACGATAACATAAATTGTTAGCGTAAAGTCGCCTATGTTGATTTAATAAATTTATAAAAAATAATTAACATAATTTAACAGCCAAATACCTATCATTGCAACAATTTATTAAACGAAAAAAACTATGAGAAAAAAAATTCTTACCATTATGTTTGTTGCAGCATCGCTATTTGCTGTAGCACAACCACCACAAGGCATGCAAAACCAACACGGAAGACCTCCCCACGGTGATTCATCGGTTGTTCCAACACAAAACCTTTTTGGTCCACTTACTAAACGCATTCAACTACATGGCTACATGCAAGCAGGCTATGAGTTTAACAACCAAAACGGCGTTAATATGAACGAGTTTAACTTTAAACGTGCTATGCTCGTGGCATTTGCTCAAATTACCGACCGTTGGAGTTTCTTTTTTCTACACGATTTCAACTCCGAAGTACAAGAGTTTTACAGCGATTTTAGAGTAACACAAGGCAAAGGTTTAAACATAAGACTTGGTCAATTTAAAAACTCACTTTCTCTCGAAAACCCATACAGCCCCTCATCGCTTGAACTTGTTGATGTTACATCGCAAGCTACAACTTTTTTTGCAGGAACAGTTGACCCACTATTTGCAAATAAAGTAATGTATGGTAGAGACTTAGGACTAAAAGTTTTTGGAGAACTTGCCCAAGGTCAATTTAAATACGAACTTGCCGTAATGAACGGACAAGGTATAAACATAAGCGACAGAAACAACAAAAAAGATTATATTGCCAACTTAGAATATGCCCCCATGCCTAACCTAAGATTTGTAGTATCAGGACAAAAAGGCAAAGGCAATGCACCCGATTATTGTTGGCTTACAGGTAGCCGCGACACCATTTCGCCATACAACCCAACCATAAAAGCAGGCGAAGATTACGACCGCGACCGTTGGACATTCGGCACCGAATACAAAACATTTACTACAACGCCCACAAGCGATTGGAAAAAACGTCCGTTCTCTATCCGTGGCGAAGTAATGGGTGGCAAAGATGGCGATGTTGAATCATTTGGTGGATATGTAACAACAGCCATTCCTCTCTGCTCATACCTCGATGCCGTAGCAAGTTACGACTATATCAATTATAACAAAGACGAGGATTACAAATCTACCAAACTTGTAATTGGTCTTCAATATTGGTTTTACAGAAACTGCCGCCTACAATTGCAATACTCACGTTGCATGCTCGACAATATGGTTAGTGGTGTTAGCGTAATACCAAACCCTGCAGGGCCTCCTACAATAATCAAAAATTTCCAACCAGACTACGACAAAATTCAACTCCAATTGCAAGTAGGTTTTTAGTATAAATAAAGGGGACTTCTAAA
>CALAVA010000238.1 GCA_937892025.1 uncultured Bacteroidales bacterium | reverse complement strand
TCTAAATCGACTAACGCCATTGCCGTTACGTACCCGTTTTTTTCAATTAAGTTTTTAATGTCTGTTATATGGTCTACTGTTGAAGAAGATAATGTATTTAAATTTCCTGTTGTAGCGTAGTCACTGTGCGTATGGTTACCGACTGCAACAGTAGTATCTGACGTTCCTGTTGAAACAGACACTATTCCGTTTGAGTTTGATAGGAAATTGCCTATTTTTATGACACCGAATGTTGAATTAGATGCGCTTGGTATTTCAATGACCTTATCTGTTTTATTAAGGTTAGTTCCACCGGCAGTAACACCTGTGACCATATCTGTATATGCGCTTTGCCCATTTGTTGCATTGCTTCTTATCGTTGCTAAGTCAGAAATAGAATCTTGCTTACCATTCCATGTGTTCTTATCATTTGAAGTGACGTGAATGGTTGTATCTCCTGTATGTGCTGAGAAATTGGCTTCTGTAATAAACCCAACATCATTCGTCAATTGTGATGCTGAAGCAATTATTCTACTGTCTAAATCGACTAACGCCATTGCCGTTACGTACCCGTTTTTTTCAATTAAGTTTTCAATGGTTGCTATTGTGTTATGAGTATTAGAACTAAGAGTTGTTATAGTGTTTTTGATATTTCCGCTAACGGATTTTATCGTTGATTCTATATTACCACTAACGGATTTAATTGTACTTTCAATGTTACCACTTGTTATTGTAACTAAACTATTAACATTTGCAGATAATGCATAACTACTCAAATCGGCACCTGTTACTGCCATTAACGCATTGTATGTATTTGAAGACAATGTTGTGATTTCTTGATGGGTAACACTTGATAATGCATAGTTTGTCACAACTGAGGCACTAAAGTCTTCAATATTTAAATTAAACTGTTCGGTTCTTCCGCAAAGTGCGTTTAAATTATCATTCAAATCATTTAATGCAGAAGCTATTACATATTCGTCATCAATTAATTCTGAAATAATTGAAGCTGAAAATGCATTAAGATTTTCAATTTCCACAAAATTTGACAAATCCAAATATCCGCCAAGTTCATCCCAATGTCCTGGTACATATCCCTCTGCTTCAGGGTCATCACCATTAGGAGCTACCCAAGCATAGTTTGTTCCAGGTGGTGTATATCCAGATTCACCAATAATTCCTTGCGCATTTACAACATTGTAAACATCGCCGTTTTGTGGGTCTTGTATAGCAGCCAAATCGGAATAATTTGTTACTGTTCCTTTAAACTTGTAAACAACAGTTAATGCACTTTCAATTCTGCCAATCAAACCAGATTCCATATCAACAACAGACGCGCTGAAAGTAATAACTGAGCCAGACAACTGAGTTAAACCAGTTTCAACATTATCAATACTTGTTTTAACACTTTGTATTGCTTCGTGTGTGTCTGCTGAAGTTGCATAGTTGCCTGAGAAAAATGTTACTATGTATCCGCTTACAGAATCAACATACGACTTTGCTGAAGTAATTGCTGAAGAAATAGCATTACCACTTGCAGTTTTAACCTCTTCCTTTGTTGCATATTGAGTAACAACCGTTGAACTAAATGCTGAAACTTGTCCTGATACATAATTAATATCTTTTGTTAAATCAGTATTTTTGTCATCAATGTATTCTTTTGTTTCAGTCCAAGCAGAATAATTTTCTAAAACATAACCACTAAAGTATGTTAAATTACTATTATATGTACCAAGGTCAGTTGAAAGCCTACTAATATCGCTTTTATTTGTTTCAACTTGAGCACTAACCGTTTCAAAATCGCCTGAAAGCGTCACAAACGCACCTGAAACTGAAATCAAGCATCCAGAAACGTATTGTAAATCAGTAATAGTATTCTGATTTCTATCATCAATCATTACTATTGTTTGTGCGCTATCAACAAACGTTGCATAAGTGTCTTCACCAGTTTTAACATATAATCTAGGCTCGCTAGGTATATGTCTTACAGCAATTTCACCATATTCTACATTTGCAGGATTAAAAGCATTTGTAGTTGACGCACTAGGACTATGATAATTAATTAATTTTTGATTTGTTCTTGCCATATGTTTTTATCTTTTTTATTTCATTAATTTATTAATAAATAGTTAATAAAATGACAAAATATTAGTTTTATTTACCAATTATTAATTTATTTAATGTTTCAAGATTTGACATTATTTTGTCATAATCTTTTTTAGTCATAACAATGGTTTCTTCTTCATCGTTTTCAACCGATTTTGACAACATTCTTGTTCCA
Organism: uncultured Bacteroidales bacterium; assembly: GCA_937892025.1. Classification (GTDB taxonomy): domain Bacteria; phylum Bacteroidota; class Bacteroidia; order Bacteroidales; family WCHB1-69; genus UBA1205. Next base: position 116,706 of record CALAVA010000238.1, on the reverse strand, counting down.
AACGAAGGATTACCAATTTGATATTCTTCAACAAAGTAATCCATTGTTATTCTTCCTATTTCGTTCAAGCAATCAGAATCTGAAAAAATCGTTAATTCTTCATTATGATACAAATCGTCAGAAGCAACAAACAAATATTCATTACCATCTTTCATTCCTGTTGAATAATCGTGTTCTCCATAAACGAAATCACCAGATTCACTCTTTGCATAAACGCACTCATTTGTAATCAGATTTCCATCTTGTTCATAAATCTTAACCTTAAAAGTATAATTCAATGGTATTGATGCATAGACATATCCGCACTTACTTGTATCTGTTATTGGGTGCAACCAAACTTCAGCATCATATCCTTCAGCATTATAAGGAACATAAATTCTGTTAGTTCCATATAATCTATATGAATATCCTGCATAGTTACCACCCTCAAATCCAAACGGGTGTCTGTCATTGCTACCAAGTTTATCATTAATTGTAGGTGCAGAAACATTAAACACATAAACTTTTGAAAGTTTTGAACATCCTTGCATTGCACTATGGTCAAACAACGCTGTTGACTTTCCGCATATTAATGTAGAAAGATTTGAACAATATCTAAACAATGCATATGTTATATTTTTAACGCCATTTCCAATGTTTACGTTTTCAAGATTTGAACAATTCTCAAATACCATAGTGCCAAGTTCTGTCACCGTATCAGGAAGTACTACGTCTGTTAATTTTGAGCACCCATAGAATCCCATTGAATCAACAGCACGTGTTCCTTCTTCAACAACAACACTTTCCTTTCCGAATGGAACTTTTACCAATGAGCCTGTTGATGTTTTATACAAACATCCATCATACTCATGGAATGTCAACCTATTGTCAGATTCATTAAGTATAAATCTTTCAAGTTTATTACAGCCACCGATAAATTCAAGCCAACCAGTTGTTTGTCTTGGATAACCATTATTTACAACAATGTTTTCACCATATATAGTTTCAACATAACCACCTTCAGGCATAGCATTGTGTGCAACTTCATAACTATCATATGGTTCTTCATTAATTAAAATTCCATTTTCATCATATACATTGTATTTTATTGTTTCATAATATGAGAATACTGGCATTTTAATTTCGACAACGTTCTGACAATTTATTACAACGTTATATGCATTCATTATTCCATTCTTAGGCAAATTAACCCTTACAAGATTTCTACAAGAATCAATTAAATACATACCCATAACAGTAACACTATCAGGTATTGTCAGCTCAGTGAATCCGCAATTATAGAAATTACGGCCAACATTATCATACGTATTTTCTCTGTGTACGCCAAAACTTGTTATACCATCAGTAAGAGTTAACCCAGTTAACAATGGGCAATCATAGAATGAATATGTACCTATCGTTTTAATTGTTGAGCCTATTGGCAAAATAACATCAGTTAAACTACGGCAATAATAGAAACAATATGCAGGAATTTGACTTAAATTATTTGCAATTGACATATCAACAACTTTAATATTTGACCTTTCAAAGCAGTGCCAGCCAATACCGGCAGATGAAAGTGAACCAGGTAATATAAGATTATCAAGGTTAGAAACAAACAAAAATGCATAATTATCAAGCGTTTGTAAATCGCTTCCAATCAATGAGAATGTTTCAACATAAGGCTTTTTGGCTGGATACTTAATAAGTGTTGTTTTACCATTATTGTATAACACGCCATCTATGGTCATATACTTCGCATTCTCGCCCTCTTCGGCAATGTATTCAGTTATTTCCTTTCCATACAAAACCTCAAGTTCACTATCAAGTCTAAGAGAAATAGGTATTGAGAACGTTGTAATCTTACTACTTGTTGTATCAACTGACCACGTTGCATATTCAAATGCATTCTTGCTAATTTTACTAATTGAAGAAGGCAATATTAATACACCTGTAGTCAATTCTTCTCCATGTAAAAGAACCTTTCTTATACCGCTCCCACCAAATGCAAACTCTTTTATCTCGTTTACACTTTCAGGTAATATAAGCATATTCAACAAAGCACAATTTTTAAATGTGCCATTGTTAATTACAGTAATGTTAGGCAATGTATTGCCAGAAGACATTGTTGATATCTTTGACAATTTATCACATCCAGCGAAAGCGCTATTTCCAATTGAAGTTATACCATCGTGGAATGTGATTTCAGTAATTTTACTATTTCCAAATGCGCCATCGCTAATTTCTGTTACATTTGTGAAGAATTTAAATTCATTAAATGTATATTCGCTAAATATATCAGAAAATGCAGTTCCTATATTAGTAACAGCCTCTGCTTGTTGTTTTGTCATTGCGTTTATGTTTCCTTCACTCCATTCTTGTTGTGCGCAAATACGCATAACAGTTGGATTTGATTCTGAAGTAACAATAACGTTTTCATTCAAAAGAAGTGGTTTAAACGTTATGCCTGTTATAGAAACGCCATTTCCATTATAGATATTTGCTGTAATTGTAATCTGCTCTGAAATTTCAGGCTGATTCAATGTTGTCTTTATCTTAAACTGATGTCCTTGGCTATCAACATTTCCACAATTATCAAGGTCTAAATATGTGTCAATGTTATTCATTGAAACGTTCCATTCAACGATTTCAGTACCAATAGGTGCTTTTCCAAACCTATCAAACATATCCATTGTGAACACATATTCTCCTTCAGGTGAATTAGTGTCACTTCCTATTTTATACAATGATTTATTGCCAGAAATGCTTCCACTCGTTGCATATGTTGGGTCAAGGATTGTGAAGTCACAAACTGAAACTTTTTTAACGTGTCCAATCTTCAACATGCACATAACCTTTATCCTTGTATCGGTATTTTCAACAACCTCAACAGACCTCAAAACACCTATTTCCCTATGACTTAGGATTTGAGTTTCAGTAGTTAATTCAAGTCCATTTCTTATTGTTGACAAATCATCAACAATCAAATATTTCGTTCCGTCAAGAACGTCAACAACAACATCAGGATTCAATGTTGGGTCATCATCTGTTTCAACAACAACGTGATAACTAATTGTATGGTCAACTCCACTCAAAACATTCTCATCAGGATATAATTCTCTGTTAAATTCGTTTGTTTGGCCAGCAACCATACTATTATTATTTGTCTGAATAAATACCGATTCAGGTGTCTTTACATATATTGCAGACATCTTTTCACTAAAGCAGTTTTCACCAAATATTTCTTTGATTTCCTCAATATTATCTATTGATAAGTTACCGCAGTCAGACAAATTAATAACACCAGTTATTACAAATGTACCAAATTGGTTCAATCTCTTGAATATTCTAACAGAATTAATTGTATTGAATGACCAATTAACGTTGTTTAGAATTAAGGTTGCTTCGCTGTATAATCTATCAGAACTTGCAGACCTATTAATTGCTTCAATCCAAGGTACAATAATCTTTTCGTAATATTGGTTGTCTATTCCGTTTGTATTTGCAATTTCCAAATCCTCCAAATTAGTGCTTGGGGTATATTTGAAACTACCAGCCAAACTTTCAAATTTAATATTATTCAACTTAATTGTTGAAACGCTATTTGGCAATTCTACTAAATCAAAATAACTACCTTCTTTTGGTGTAAAGCTTTTAATACCGCTACCAAACGCCTTGAAAGTATGTAAATTAGAAAATTCATCCAAAGGAACAATCTTAATTCCTAAATAATTTGTTATATCAAGGTACTCAAGATTGCTCAAACAGCCCCAACTTGAAGTAACAATACCCTCAATTCTGTTTTCAACATTTGGATTACCAATTACAAGTTTCTTTAACGTATTTGCAATATTTGTGTTGCCAACATGGAACTCAAATGAGCCTGCTGCTATCTTATTTGCAATTTCAGAAAAGTCCATTTCTGACATTTTGTTAATTGCATAAATATAAACAGGGTCACCTTGTACTTGGTCAGTATCAAATGTGAAGATTATTTCTTCACCTTCATTTCTTTCTATGTTACTTTCATAAATTTTCTTTTGTTGTCCCCAAGCAAAATAGTAATTTGTTCCGGCAACAGCCTTTATTCTTGAACCTGTGCTTGCATCGGTCTTAATTTCAACATATGTGTTTTTATATTCGCCAGAAAGCCACCTTGCGTCAAGTAAATTAAAGTGGTTTGCTATCCACCAGTGTCTATGAGAACGTCTTGTTCCTTGAAGCATCCACAAGTTATCAACAGTGTTACCCGACATATCTCCAACACCCTTTGCTGCTTGAATATATTTATATCTTTCATTTGCGTTATAAATTCTTTCACACCACATTTCAGTTTGTTTTGTGTCGAATTCAGTAACCATATTGTTATAATTAAGGCCATTCTTACTCATTGAATCATCAAGGTCTCTGACCATTCTCATAAATTCGTCATCCATTTCAAGATTGTTCCACAAAGTAGAATCGTGGCCCATCATTGCATATGTGTTATCTTCTTCTTCGGTATGTTCGTAGTTATCGTCAACTATAATTCCGTTTGCATTATCAATGGTCTGTCTGTCAAGGTCCCAGTGGAATGCCAATTCACCATTATTACGAAGTCCAAACAAGCAGTCATTATCGTAGTTAATATAGAACCATTTCCTATATTTGTTATCAGTTCTTGGGTCATATCTTCCGTTACCATCAGTAAACAGCATTGTGTTTTTAACAAATTGGTCAACAGCACCATATCTCATTAGATAAATATAATATCCAGCAAGTTTCCAAACATCGAAATGTTCCCATTTTTCAGTTTCAAACTTCCTTTGCCTATTTTCAGCATTATCTGGTAAATTTGTTCCCTCAAAATACTCATAATTTTCTTCACTACCAGGAATATACGCATACTGATAAGCATTAATTCTTTTCGCAAAATAAGCGTTAACATCTAACGTTCCGCTATAAACCGTATCGCTTTCATGTCTTGTTGAAACAAGCCAACTGCACAATTCATACAAAGGAGAACCAACAGAAGCGTCAACTTGCCTTTTTCCCGCCTTTCCTTCATCATCTGGGTCGGGATATCTTGAATCAAATGTTGATTTCCAACCATTTTCACCCATCCAACCTTCAGTCGTCTTAAACAATGATATTGGGTTTACATTTTTAAGGCCTTCCCAACATTCAACCTGACTAGCATCATAAATCATTACATCTTCATTGTTTGGGTCTTCAATGTCCTCAAACCCAAAAACCTCATATGAGCCCTTATCATTTATAAAGTTATATTGGCCCATAAACACTAAATTATTTTCAGCGTGTGATGTTCTATAGAAGCAAACCATTGGGAATCCATCAACTGCTGTTCTAATATCATCAGCATTTTCAGCGTGACAAATCTTTTGAGCATCAGTTCTACAAACATAGTCTTTTTGGTTTGCGAAAGCGTCTGTATTCATATTGATTCTATACGTAACGCCATTTTTTACATATTCGCTATATGGATTCTTGTTTACAAGAGCACTATCCCTATATGTGTTGTTCTTGTATCCTGCATAATCACTAACATTGAATTTTGTATTTTCAAAAATGTCATTCCAGCTTCTTCCAGCGCCAACATTATGTGAACAAGAAGATTCCATATAATCAGCCTTTAATGTCCATTTGTCAGCCTTATGACATTGTTCTCTAAATCTATATTTACCTTTTTTAAGTAAATTTCCTTCACTATCAAAAGTATAACAATTTCCTTTTAAATCGCCAAAATCAATAAGTTGGCCAGTAATCTTATTTCTAAGTCTTCTGTTTCCAACTTCAGTTTCTTCTGTATCAAGTTCATAATTACTTGATTCATAATATTCTTTTGTTGCAAGTTTGTCTTTTGTCTTTAATTTAAAGTTCTTTCTTGGATAACCCAATGAAGAAGTTCCTTGCAACTTCATTTGACAATTGAATGAAACAAAGTTCCTTTCTGGCTCTTGTCTATTAATGTACTCAACATCAAAATATCTCCATTCCTTATCTTGGCCATTCTTTGTTAAATCATCCATATCACCCGTGAAAATCATAACAGGAAGTTTGTTTGCTATTTCATCAAACCCAACTTCGTTAGTACCAGGCTTGAAAACATTGTTGTTTTCATATATAATTTGTGAATCGTTTGAATCAACAACATAATTGTTAAATTCTTCATCAACACTTATTGCCCTATCATAAACACGGATAGAACGAACCCTTACTTTACAGCCTCCATTTCCAGTTCCAATCTTCAAATATGAATCTGAGAAAATCTTATCGGTACTGCCATATATTGCAGCTCTTTCAAGAACACCATTAACAACAATATAAATCAAATTACCATCTTCGTGGTTTCCAATTTTGTTTCCAATGAAAGCTATTTTAAGTCTTTCATTATCTTTATATCTTGTGTTAATCTTCTTACCATCAGCAGTTGAAAATTCAGCATTTGTTGCTGTAATTCTGAAGAAAGCAGAACTCTTACCCTCAATATCAGTTGTGCATTCACATATAACAGCCTCATCGTTTTCAATGTCGAATGTTTCAAGGTCAATTTCAAACGTTCCACCATTAATTTCCCAGTGGTTAATCATAGGTTGAATGTTAAAATCAACAGAAGCCTCATCTGATATTACAAGTGCCTCATAATCAGGATTCCAACCTTGTTGTGCATTCCAAGCAACATTATTAAACGTTGCATAGTACTCTTTTCCATCATTACCGATACAAGACCACGTTGATTTATCTTCATCGGTATTTCTTCTACCGATTGAAGTCAATTTAAGAAGCAATCCATCAACCGTTTCCTTAACGCCACCGCTTGTGCCTTCAACATTGAAGCCAATTTTGCTTTCAAACACAAGTTCATAGTCTTCATCAAGCGCATAAATCCTTAATACCTTGTTATCTCCGTCAGTAAGTGGTCTGAAACTAAATTCACTTATTGCACCATTTGACGTAAACACCGATTTCTGCAAAACAGAACCTTCATATTCAAATGTAACAACAAGTCTTCTGTTTAATTTATCATACAATGACCAATTAAATGATAATTGATTAAATTGCTTTGAATTAATAACCAAATTATTTCCGTCAAGCGCAATATTTTGATTATTTTCCAATAAAATACTCACTAAAAAAGAAGGTGCGGCTTCGCCATCAACAGCAAATGAATAATAATAAATGTTTGAATAGAACTTTGTTCCATCATTTGCTTTAACATATGCCCTTGTTTGCAATGTGTGTTGTCCTGACGCTAAATTAGATATATCAATCGTTGCCGTGCCATCTTTAACAGCGTCATTTATAACCATGCTTTCAAAGCTGTTAACAGAAACACCATCAACAAAAAATTCAAGATATTTTGTTTCAGTACAACTAACATAATATGGAATTGATATTGTGTTTCCGTATTTAACTACATTGTATACAAAATTAACATTATACGTTAAATCGAAAACGTTATATGTCATAACAAATTGTGTTGAAGTTTTAGTTGAAAGACCTGTTATAGTTATTGAAATTGTATTTTCACCGTTCCTTAAATATTTGTCTATAACATCGCTAACAACAGTTGTCCATCCCTCAGACTTAACCTGTACTTCTGTTGTATATTTTTTCATAACACCAGAAGCCAAGAAACTAAACACGATTGAAGCCTTTGAGTCGGAAACCATTCCATTCTTGTCAGCAATTTTAAATTGGAATGTAACGGTATTTCCAGTAGAACCCTCAATAACGCTCTTTGAAAGAACCAATGTTTCTTGGTTTATATAAACGCTATAGTTTGATTCAGTCTCAAAACTATCAATAATCAAAGATTCATTACCTGTTTGTATAAACAAATCCTTATCTTCCTTTGTAGCAAAGCAATAAACAAAATTTCCGCCGCCAGGTCTATAAAAAGAGCCAGCCTTTGTATTTAATTCATCTTTAATGAATTCCTGAACTCTACCACCGGCAACAGGAAGACCACTTGTTGACGCATCGCCAGCCCAAGAAGTGTTTCTACTTATTTTTTCATTATATATTTGTTTTGCCATTATATGAAATTTTTACAATTAATTATCTTTCCACGAATCACTATCCAACCAAGGAAGTGTGTCTATCCAATACCCATTACCAAAGCATGAAGATGGCTCTTTTTCCTCATCGTTAGTTTTATCCCATATAAGGTATCCACTGCGAAATACCTTCAGCAATGGATACCCTTGTCTTATTATATCAACTAACTCATAACCACCTCTTTTTATAATTGGCATTGTCTAAAATTTTTATTTAATTATTCATTCAGATTCTGGTTCTGATTCAGGCTCAGTTTCCACATTACCACCCTCTAAAGCCTCAATTCTTGCTGTCAAATCAGAAATTGTTGATTCAAGTGTTGAAACTTTCGCAACAAGACCAAGAAGTTCACTTACTTTAACCCTAACTTCATATGAAGTTCCTTCTGCCAAAAATTCATCATACATTAATTGTAATTCTTCATCTGTTTTTGGCGTGTGCTTTTTATTATAATTCGACTTAAATGCGTCAAAATTAGCAACTTTTGTTGGGTCTGAAACATTATTAGTATAACTATAAACAATTTCAGTGTCCTGTCCTGAAAGGTCACCATTTTTTGATATTTTCTTTTCAAACTCAACAGTTGTTATATCACCCACAAGAGATTCTGTTGAAAGACTAATTTCTGACATTTTTTTATCAACATCATTAACCCTCCAAACAGTTTCAATCTTATTACCTGAAAATTTAATCTTACTATCTGTTTCAAGATTAATATTAATTTCATTAACTGTCCAAAGAGGGCACTTTTTCCATATATCAACCTTTTCCCATACAGCTTTCACTATCTCGTTACCATCTTCATCATATTGTGCGCCTAAACTATCATAATATTCAATTTCTTCTTGTGTTAAGCCATCAAAAGAAACCGTATCATCTTTATGTGCTTCATCTCCGTTAAAATATGTAGCACCAGTTTTTGCTTTGCATTTATAATATGAGTTTGCAGGATTTTCATAATAAGATTCTTCATTATCACCCATTAAATAATAAGCATAAGATTCTTCTCCTTCAGATGGAACATCATCAAATGATATTGTGTATTCAGGTCTATAAACTATTGTATTCTTTGGTGCTATAGTTTCTCCATCAGCAAGAGTTGTTTCAACACCAGCTTTATAATATACCTTATTTGTGTCCTCGTAAAAAGCCTCATTTGTATGTAAAACAACCCTTTCTCCTGGGTATAAAACATTTCCACGCTCGTCAATTGTAGTTGCAGATTTTGGGGCTGTTTGTTCCCATGTATATTCGCCAGTTACATCAACAGAAAAATTACCCTTACTCTTACCTATTTTAATATCATTAAGTGAAACAACGTTATCTGTTAATGCTGTTAATGGCTCAAGATTTGCATATCCATTAACGCTTATAACATTATCTTCTATATGGATTCCACTACCTGCTTCATAATTTCCTCCGCCAGAAGTGCCACCATGCTCAGATACATAATCTTGTACATATCTTTCAGTCGCATATCCGTCTAATGAAATAGAACCGCCACCAGCAAGTTCAGCAGCCCTTGCTGTAATCAAAGCCTGTACATCACTTTCAACCGTAAAATCTTTCAATTCTTTGTACTTATCAGCAACGGTAACAATTGTTTGCCAAGTTGCTGATGCGGTTGCTTCATTTATTATATCCTTAAAATCATCGGATTGCGTAGGATAATCTGTCTTACCCTTATCATTCGTTTCAAGCGGTCCTCTTGTTACAGCAAAAACTTTACCATTTTTATTAAACCTGTAATCTTTAGTGAACAACGAACTATGTAAATTGTTAAATGTTCCAAACTCAAGTCCTTTACCACCTTCGCCATTATAGTTACCGGATTCACTTATTGAGTTTGTTCTATCACTCTCAAACTTAATTTTATTTTCATTGCCATTTTTATCTTTTCCGGCAATTTGCAATGCAATACCTCCGTGGTCATGGCACCTTAAATCTAAATTTCTGCTATTAAGTTTCAATTCAGCCCACTCTTCATCACAGCCATCATATCCGTCATATGCAGTATCACCAAAATCATCAAACTTGGCTTCTACTTGTATTTCATTTCCTTTTCCAGACTTAATTCTTCTTGATGAATCCATTATTATTGTAGTTGACGGCTTAATTTGAACACCTTTTGCCGATTCAATATTCAAATGCTTTGTTAATGATTCTATTGAAAAATTGCCTTTACTATTAAGTTCTACAACGGCTTCAGAACCTTCACCACTATTATTAGTGAAATAAAGGCCCTCTCTTTGTTTCCCGCTATAAACTCCACTATATTTTCTTACATTACCAATACCTTCAGCAGATTGAACAGTTAAAGCGCTAACAGCAGTATCAGCACTTTGTGCTTTTACGGATTCTTCTGCATGAATTTCATAATAGGTACTACCTTTTTTAAATTTGTTAATAAAATCTGTCATAATTTTTAATTTATTGTTACTATATTATTTTCTACGCTATAATTTCCGTTTAATACAATGGAATTTGACGTTTCTTCAATATCCAATGTTTCAACACTAAAAACATTGCCATATATTTCGGAATCGCCTCCACTGTTTTCTATCAATATTATTGTGTGGTTATCATCACCAAGTTCAGCACCGTCAATTACTATTGCGTGTTCTTCAGGTAAAATGTCATATGTAATTGTCATTTCATTTCCACTAATTGTTGGTACGTCTTCATCGCTTCCTCCACCACTTTCACTTTCTATAATCTCAATTACGTGTCCATCATCAATTATGTTAACATTTTCAAGTGCCAAAACGTGCTCGTCCTCAATGGTATAAACGCTTGTAATATCCATTGTTCCGTTACCATCAATTTCAGGTGTTGGATATTCGTGGTGTGAACCATCGTCTTCATATATGCAATAATATATGTCAGGGTTGTAATAGACAACATCACCAATATTAAGACCATTTAACCAATATGTCGGCGTTTCGTTTGTCAAAACAAGTTGCTTTGCGCCATACTCATTTGACAACTCAAAGTATTCGTCTTCCGTCAGCATAAAATGGTCAGTAATCTTCAAATTCATTGTATATGAAGAAATTGCATCAATTCTTTCGTTTTGTTCTTCAAAATTGTTGCGTATTTCTTCATCAAACTCAGATAACCTACTATTTGTTGTGCCACTTATTTCAGTTATATATTCAATAAGAGTGTTGTATATTGTGTCACCTGAATTGATAACACGGGTTTCAAACTCGCTTGTTTTTTCATTCAAATAATTCAATATATTTGCAGGAATCTCACTTTCAGGGTTTTGTGCAACCATAATTGGTTTCATTCCGTCCTTACTGAGAACAAATATTGCTTCATGGCCGGGTTCATTTGAGATGATAATCCTACCCCTTGCAATATCAAGCATATCAATACAACTATCGCTTGCAAGGTTTATACCATCAAAAAAATCCCTGTTTGTTATCTGGTTTGTACTAACATATTTATTTGTTACAATTCTTGCCATTTAAAAGTACACATATTTTCATATAAATAGTTTCTTTTAAACAAAAAAAGGCCCGCAAACACGTTGCGGACCATTTTTATCTGCCAAATAAAATTATTACTCTTCTGTTGACTGCTTCCTCTTTCTACCAGTTATATGTACGCCATCGCTTTTTATTTCTATTTTACCACTCCCATCGGCATTTGAAAGCACAATGTCGCCATCAATAATCGAAATAAAACTACCACTTTTGTCTAAATATTTAAATCCATTGTTTGCAACAGAAAGTCCAACATGTTTTTCCTCATTTTCCAATTTATTACCAAACCCCAAAACCTTCATTTCAAAAGTTTCATTTCCTATAGTGGTTTTTATGTCAAAAGTACCATCTTCATTGTCAATTGTTTCTGTTTCATATATAGAATCGTATGTTTCACCTATACCTATACCTCTACTATAATTTACTTCATTTCCATCAGAAACAACTTCTTGTTCGATTGAACTACTTGTTTTGATTTTATTTACCTTATTATCAATATCTTTAACATTGCTTTCCAATTGAGAAAGTTTTGTATCAACATTTACCTTGTATGAATCAACTTTTACATCAACTTGTTCAACCATACTATGTGTTTCATCAAGTCTTGGTATTATTGCACTAATTTGTGCCTTATTTGATTCTAAATCAGCATTTTTCGATTCAATCCAAGTTTTTGTATCATCATAATTATCAATTGCAGTTTTCAACTTTTCAGCTGTAATGCCATTTGATTCCAAATCAAATATTTTTGTTGCTGTCTGTATTGCAGAAGCAGCTGATTCAAGTTTATTTGCCATTACAGCGTTGTTAGCCTCAAGTGCTTGTTCAGCCGCACTAACAATAGCACTAACATTTGCATTAACATGCTCTATTTTGTCTATAGTTTGGGCATTAACGGCATTTACATCCTCTTTTAGTTGCTCTTTGGCTATATTCAACTTACTATCAATGTACTCCTTAATTTTATTCATTGCTTCTCCGTCAACTTTTCCATAAGTTTGATTAGTAAATGAAGAGCCATCTTTTCCCGTAAGAACTATATAATTGCCTGCATCAGAACCATAATAGTCAGAATAAGTTCCAGGAATTGATACGCCATACCTTGAATTTATTTGCCCATTTAGTGTCGTAAATGCGGAAGAATATTCTTCTTCTGTCATATTAGAAACAGCGTCAGCAATGGTACTTAACAATGTTGGTTCTGTTATTCGTTCAGATATAAGATTTCCATCGTTTTTTCCCGTATACAAATACCCATAAACATTATCTTTTATTTTCCAACTAAAAACTCTTGTTCTTCCCATTTTTAATCTATTAATCCTTCATTATTTTCAATTATGTACATATCGTTTGAATTTGCTGTTGCCATATCACCAACAACAACATCTGTTGTACCTTCAATTTGAACAGAATTTGAGGTTTGAAGTGATGGAGTGACAAATTGTGACTTATTCTTCTTAAACTCATATTTTAATATTGCTGTTGAAGGTATCATTTCCTTTAAATACATAATAACAACTTTTTTAATATATCTTTCAAAGAACTCATTATCATTTGTATAGAACGTAATTAACAAATTCTTTGTGTTTATAACTGAATTTGCTGCTGCTTCTTCGTATTTTTCGCCATCTTCTGGGTTGATAAAACTTTCATAATCAGATTCGTCCATCACGTCACTATCATCATCTATCGCAATAAGCGTATAATATGTTCCATTAAGAGAAACTGAATTATTTACTACTTGACTAACAGAACTACGCCTACTTGAATAAATTCCGTCTTGTAAGAAATAGTGTGTCTTTTTGTTGTCAATTACACCGCTATTAACATCAAACCCAAAAGTCAATATATCTTCATATACCTCTCTATCATCTTGTGTACCGTATTTCAAATATTCATACTCACCCTCTTTTATTGTTTTATGGAATATTTGATTGTATTTTTCGATATATGATGAACCATCATCATATTCGCCATATCCACAATGTGGATTATTTCCTTTTGTATTCAAATCTAATGATTCTAAATACAAAACCCTAAGGCCATCAGCAGTTGCTGGCCCGTTTTTAAACTCTCTTAATAAAATATTTCTCCACCCATAACAAGAATATCTTTCATTCTTTATAAAACCTATATAATTAGAAAGAGCAATATTTTTAAGAACGAAATAATGTGAAAAATCTCTTTGCGGGTCAGCTTGATAGTCATTTTGTGTATTGCCAGTTGCAGCGCCTAAAATTCCTTTTTCATACACAACACCAGGTTCTTCTTGTTCATTACTTGAAGAACCGGTTAAAGGTATCGGCACATGAATGTTATAATCATTTTCGCCCGAATATGTCGTATACATTGTTGTTATATCAGTTACATAACAAATCATATCTTCACGGAGCATATTGTTTGGTAATGACGTTAATTCTTCTATGTCACTAACAAAAATCATATATGGCGCTGTTTCTGAATATAAACTAACATCAAAATCTTCTTCTATTTTTCTTGCAGTTGTTATTGACAAATTAATGTCTTTTGATTTCAGTCTACCCCATCCACCTTTTTCTTGGAAATACATATCACTTGCCGGTATAGCATCTTTATTAAACCAAGGTATCAAATATGTACCAGTATCAGGAATATCTACAGCAGCACAAGTATACCCGCTTAAAACATCATATTCATTGTCAATTGAGCCAGGATAGAATGAGTTGTTATAAATCAAATAAGAATAAAATTCATTAAGAGAAGGATAATTATTGGCAATGGCAACATATTCAGTAATGTCATAATCTTTTCCATTTTCATAACCAAACATGCCTAAAACAGCCTCAATGCCTCTTCTTGTTCCTTTCATTGACATTATATATTCACTACTAAGTGCTAATCTTCTCATAAAATCAGCATTTATCTGTGTCGTTGTTTTACCGGAAAGCCACGATGGATATATATTATCTGTTATAACAAACGGAAATTCGTTTATTGATTTCAAATCCCACCCACCAATGTCAATATTGTCTGATAAGAAATAATCAGGAACATTGTTCTTTTCATTATAACTAATTGTATTTGTTGCCTTTATATTATCAGTATATCTCTTTATGTCATCATACATTCTCCCGTGAATTTTTATCACAGCTTTCATTCTTGACATATCAATATCTGATGTATCAATATCCTCATTTTCAACATTTCTAACAAAAGTATAATCAAGGTTTTTAATTGATTCGTGGGTCATCATTCTCCACAAATTGTCTGATTCATATTCATCGTAATATTCAGCAATTTCCATTAATGATTTCAAATACCCATTAAATCTTGCACTTGAAACATCAGGCGATTCCCCATCAAGAGTTGGCCATATATAATTCTTATACTTATAATAATGTTGATAATTGCTTATATATGGGCTTTCCAACCTTGCCTTATATCTAGGAACAGTGTTTCTATCAAGTAAAACCTTTTCAAAATCGTCCAAATTATCCCAAAATTCATCTCTGAATTCTTTTTTTGGTCTAATAATAACGCTTCTTTCGCTATTTGTGTTAGGAAAATCAGTTAAAAGGTGCATTTCACCATTTCCGTCAAGATAAATGTAAAATGGATTAGTCAAATCACAATCATAAGAATATGGTGGAATATATGGAGTTTGTTTTCTCTTAAACTCAAAAACAACTAAATCATCATTAATTTGTTTTGGCTGTAAACATTCTCTATGAACCCCGTTATAATCTGCGCTTGCTGTCCAAACTTCAAAATCATCCGTATTTCCTGTTGGTGTACCATGAATGTGTATCCAATTTGAAGGAGAATTTCCAACTGAAAAATTACCTTGAGAATTTGTATATCCATTTTTATAGTACATCCAACTTCTTGACGTACTTGTTTTTGCACAAACGACACAAACGGCATTGGCTATTGGATTTCCATCACCTTCATATACGGTTCTTACAGTAACATTGTCCCAAGTTTTAGTTTTTGGTATTTCTATATAATTGTTAAGTTCATTTCTTTTTATATATCTATTCCCAAGAGCACCACTAAAAGAATCACAAGTTACAAACCATCTATTTGCATCAGTTTGTGCCGCCTCGTTTCCACCACTCCATCCACTTCCTGGCATATATGCAACAGCCTTTCCTGTTTCATCAGTTGGAACGGACTTTCTATACTCAATGTTTTTGTCTGTATATACAAAATAATTAACAACAGCGCCCTGTCTTGGCGTTCTATGCCCATTAATGACATTATAGACATAAACAATTAATCCTTTTGAAATAACACTTCCACCCCCATCAAAATATACAGTTGCTTCATATGATTGAGGATTTGATACTGTTGTTAAAAAAAGTTGTTCAGCACATCTTTTAGTTTCACCATTATATGTCATTTCAGCATCAGCAAATATTGGTGCGGCATTTGGGTATTCATTAATAAACTCTTCTTTTGTTACTTCAAAATACCCGTTTGAATTAGTAACGCCATTAAATGTATATGTATCAGTATGTTCAGGAGAATAAAAATAAATTGTTGAAGCATTTCCATCGCCAACATTTTCGCTACCAACCATACCATTAAGTCTAAACCTTGCAAACGTAAAATTATCATTTTCAACATCAAAACAAACTGAAGCCCATGCTGTTGATTCAATACTTACAGAATGTGAATATTTTTCAACACCATTATATGTTGCCTTTATATACCAAGTAACAGGATATTCTTTTAATGCAGTCTGCACAACACCATTTAAATATAAAGTATCTCCATCATTAAAATAAGAACGCCCGTTTCTGTCAGTGACATATTCACCACTGTAAAACGTATTTCCCTGTCTCGTTTCAATATAAAATACAACAGTTACACCAGATATAGGTTTCTTTTCACTATCACATTCGTGAACATACCCAATCAATGGATAATAAATAGTTGGTGTTTTTTGAGGAACAACTATTTTGTCAGTAATTTCATTGTTGTCTATAACCCTTTCTCCATTAATATTGTAATATACATCACCTTCATCATTTATATATCTTGCAGTCCAAAATCCAGCGTCTGAAAGTTCACCATTACTACAATCGCCAGACCATTTGTCTGTTGGATAGATAATTGTTGCGATACCATTCATACCAGTCCTTGCAGTATTTTCAAATATGCAGCCTGATTTCTTTGTTTTTATCCTAAAAATAATATCACCATTTTCTATGGGATATTCCTGTCCGCCGTTCATTGTTGTTGCTGTTATTGTAAGCCTACCAATATCACCATCGCCATATATTCCATCACCAAGTAATCTTCTCCCATCATTATCACCACTAAACGTACTGCCGCCATTACTATCAAAAGAAACCTGTCCGATTATAGAATTAAGACAATCTCCTGTTATACATAAAGTTAATCCAACAGGACCTCCTGTCGCATTTTCATAATTCATATAACTTGCACCAAGAACCCTTAACGGATTTTCTAAATCATCGTCAACAATTCCAATTGGTGTCCAAAAATCAATATTAAATGAATTTGAAACCATGTAATAATTTGTACCACCAACCCTAACAGTTGGAGCAGAACCACTCGGAAAATAATATAATCCAGCCGGGTATCTTAAAATGACATCGTTAACCGTTGCTTTTATCAACTCAACAGCTGAACCATAATAAGCAAAATCTCTTAACGATGAATAATCAGGCTTTAAAACTATTGAACTATCAACGGCTTTTGAGCCTAACGGCAAATTATCAAGAGTCCAAACATTTGTTTCAGTTCCATCCATTGAAACAAAATTACCCCTTGAATGCCTTTTCTTACCCTTGCTTCCAAGTCCAATCCTAAATTTAAAATTTGAATCAGAAAACAATGGTATTTCATCGTTATATATTCCATCGTTCTGAATTATAGTAACATGGTCGTTTTCGTATATAGTACCAATAGGCAAACTCATATGTTTGCTTCTTAGCGTATAGATTGACTTGCTTTTGATTAAATTATCTTTCCTTGACATCTTAAATTATATTTTCATAGTCTTGACCGTGGTCAATGTTATCTCTCTTTCTCTTTACGTTATATAACGGATTACCAAGTCTGTCTTTAATTACATAGAAATCAGATTGATGGTATATTTCGTGTTCTTCATTATAAGTGGTAATAATTCCATTATCCCTATCGTTAACTTGGTCACCTTCAAGCATATACGATATTGTGTCGGCATCGTGGTCAACCATTTCAATTTCAATTAACTTAGGGCTAAATTTTGTGTTCACAACCTTAACTTCTAAGCCTGGCTCACCAATATATGGAGAAGCATTTGTCTTATATGTTGGCGAAGAAGATGGGCTGACAGTACAGAAAACCAAATTACTACTACTATCAGTCAGATTATATCTTGTTGATTTTGGATATCCATCTCCTGTATTAATAATTACAGGTTCACACCTATTGCAAGATTTTATTAATCTTGAAACCCCATCGCCATAATCAATTCTATAACCAGTAAGGTCGTTTATTCCACTTAAATATGGGTCTCTTATGTTCAAAACGACACCTTTTACACTAGGATATGCCGCTAACACACTAACGTCAATTATTGTTGTTGGGCATTCTTTTGGCTTAATATATATGCTATAAACCCCCTTTTTATTGAAAACATTTAAAGGAAGTTTCAAATTATATAAACCAATAATTTTTTCTTCATCTGAATCCGTGACACAATAGCCAAGACATTGACTTGGACTTAATTGTTTATAGCCATTAAAATCTGGGTCAGTCTCTCCCCTTGTTGGCCTATAATAATAATACATGTCAACGTCTATTTCCGGATTTATATTTGCGGGCCTTATTGACCCAAAAACGCCTGTGCTCATTTTTTATATGTTAAAGTAATTATTTCCATAATTTTCAAGGTCTGTCAATGTGTTGCATTCGCTTAATTTAAAATGTTTTTCCCAAGCCGCAGCATTTCCCCTATTATAACTAATATTAACGTTTATATTCGGATATTCAAGTAAATTATCAGAAGTTTCTTCTGTAAATAAATAGGCCCTTAGTGAACTTCCGCTTGTCCATTGAGTACCAATTTCCATCGCCGTTATCGTACTCGGAATAAAACTCCTTTCAAGCATCAAATCTTCACTATATGCGCCCTCTTCTTGTTCAACAGATATTCTCTCGCACAAAACATCAGCCTCATACATACCATCAACTATTGTATTTTCCATAAAGTTTGGCTCATATCTATATGTGTCCTTGTAATGTATTCCTGTTGTCATAATACTTTCTCCACTTGTTGCGCCAATAACATATTCTATATCCAAATAGTCATCGTATGAATGCATTCCAATTATCTTGTCATATTTTACAACATCGGAATATTCTCCACTATATGATGAAACATTTGTTTCTCCAACATTATACGGAAGCCTTAAAACTTTTCTTCCGCTACCAGTTGAATCAATTCTTTGGCCAGAGCCAATACCTGTATACCCATTATCATATTTGACAAGATAATAATACCAATCCCCATTATTGCTTGTTTCTACAGCACCAGGTACACAAGATAACAACAATATATTTCTATAGATGTTTGAGTGATTGAAATCAATATCTTCACCATCACCACACCTAATTCCTTGGATATTGTTTTGCGCAATACATTCACACCAAGAATAATTCTTTATTGTTGTTTTCTTATATTTTGTAATTGAAGATACAGATTTATACAACCCATCGTCAGAATATCCAGTATGATTTTGCGTTGTTAACCTTGTACAAGTAACAGAAGAACTAATTTCCTTTATTCCAACAACTTGATACGCATTATCAACTGTTTTTGGTAATCTATCTGTTTGTGTCGTTGAAACATAAGTTTCAGGAACATCAAACGAACTTAATTCTTCCCAATCATCTTCTCCAACATTCTTATAATACGTAACAGTTCCACTATAATATTTTATAATTTCGCCATCAGAATTCCCATTGTGAAATACACATTTAAACATTTTGCTTCCATTTTGAAATTCATCAAAAATACCATATACATCATTGTTTAAGTAATAAACGTCACGCCCAAGGAATGAATCTAATTTGGATTCAACAATAATATCCCCATCTTCAAATGTCCTAAATTCTGGAGTTAGTGCAGATTCTATTTGATTATCACCACCCCTTTCATATTCAATTGTTCCGTCATATAAAGACCCGTCATAATTTACAGAATACTCATATACTTTATAAGAACACTCATTTGAAAACTCATTAACAAACGCAAATGGAATTTCAATATTTGCAGGAACATAATTAAAAAACACTATCCTACCATATTCAGGATAAGTTATTTCTTCCAAATATTTTGGATATATACTACCCAAGAATAAATAAAAATTTTCTCCGCCTCTTTTATTCCATTCGTCTAACAAATCTTTATTACCATATAAATCACCTTCATTTTTGCTAAACCAATCAACATAATCTAAATAATTGGTATAATATACAGCATTTGGAACTTTTGAACCCTCTAAAACATTACCAGCATATTCTTCAGGAACTCTAACTTTACCAATTACATAAGTTTCAATGTCATATACAAATTTAAAGCCCGTTCTTTCAAGATATCTTAGGTCGAAAACATATTTTTCCCATCTATCATAAGAGCCATAATAACTACATAATTCAAAATTATCAGACCACCAAGCATTCCATTTGTCTTCATGTTCCCTATACAAATCATAATCTTCAATTATGTAAATATATTCGTTATTCTCCCCATAGATAACGCCAGTATTTTCATCATCGCCAGCAAAATATCTAACTTTTTCAACAAAAGCAATTTCTTCCTTTGTTGCTTCCGTAAAATCGTCTTCGTAATAACTCCTTAAAGACTCCATTTGCCTAACCTTTTTGGTGTCAAAATAATATCTTCCATTAACTGAATAAAAAAGCGAAGCATCAGCAACAACACAATCAAAAATTGAAGCTTCATCATTAATTTCATCCCATACATACACATCTGTTACAGTAACAGAACTTGTTCCAGAAGTGCAATCTGTGTTTGTTACTTCAAAAATCTGCGTTGTTGACCTTTTTAATTTTTTTCCACCATTAATACAATTCAATGCATGATTATACCATTTAATGACATCTAAATATCTGAGTCTTGATAACTCTGTATTTTGTCTATATGTTGCGCCAAGACCATTACCTTTCATACTTGAATCAATCAAAGCAAAATCACAAGGAAACGACCCATAATTACCGCTTGCAATAATGCTATCAACATAATATATTGAAGAATCATCAATGTCTTTTTTAACATAAGGCATTAAGCCATTTCTATGGCTTAAAAACTTATCAAAACATATTTTCTTTCTAATGGTTTCCATATTTATACTTCTAATTTTGGTTCAAAAAGGCATAATTCAGCAACACCATCAGTGTATTCAGCACCTTCTATCGTGTATATGTATTTGTCACCGTTTTTTCTTATTTCAATTGGCACATAAAGATATTCAAAAAAGTTTTCAATTGTTAATTTTTCTTTTAATGGTAATCTAACTAAAGGTATCGTTTTACCGTTTCCTGCATGGTTAAACTCAACTTTCATATAAATAGTTTTACTTGTATTTCCATCTGGTACATCATCCCTAAAAAGATAAATGTTAAACCCCTCTGAACACCTTTCTTTATCATACTCATTTGTTATATTAATTGTAGTATCAAGTCTACACCCAACATCGTCATTTTCACAAAAAACGACACTAACATTTTTGTTTTCTGTTGCTATTTCATTAATAACAACATCATCAGGCGAATCTTCCATAAACATTAATTGCTTTAAGTATTTTGAAAGCAATTCTGTACTATCAATAAACACAGTTGAATAATATAACAATTTTTGTTCTATTGGGTCTTTTGAATCATAAAACAACAGCCTATAAAATGATTTACTAACCTTATGCTTGTTATAAAATATATCATTATCTGTAAAATTCAAAAATCCAATTAAATCAGCAGTTTTTCCGTGATATCTAACAAAATTTGATATTGAATTGACGCTTCCGTTTCCAGTATATCCGTTCCAAAATGTATTATAATCATCATTATCAACATACCACCCATCATAATACAAATTACCAGAAGTGGCAAATGTATTTGTGTTGTTTTCCAAATCAACAAGCACTCTTTTTCTGAAATGAGGATAAATTTTAATTTCAGTTATTGGCTTGTAACTATTGTTATTAACTTTTTCATACGGAATATATTTGACACGCTCCATATCAATTATAGGCGGAATTAACGACTCTTCAATGTTAGTTGCAAAAGCCTCACTAAAATAATCTTCATTGCCAAGAACATTTTCATTTGAATCAGATGAAAGTCCAATGCTAACATTATAATAATCCATATTAAAATACACTCCATTAGTGCTTGCACCTGAATTTATGTACTTCTTTGTTGTTGTATTCCTCAACCCACTAAACCATTTATCACCATAAAAAGCACAATGTCTAATTGGATTACCATACGAATCAAGTTCATCAGGAACTCCCTTGTCGTTAAGGCGTATTGTATAGTAATAAAATGGATTATATTTCGTTTCTATATATGTTGCACCAGAAGCAGTAAATTCATTGAAATCACCAGCAATAAACGAATTTTTACTAATTACATCGGGCCTAAACACATAATAATATGTTGTTATAAAATCATAAGGTTTGCTACAAGTATAGTCTTTTTCTTCATAAACCAAGCAATCATTAACAGTAGCAACGTCTTCACTATATATTCTCATTGACGCTAAATTAGAACAAGTGCATAACGTATTACCCATACTATCTTTAAAATACACCTCTTGGCCAACATTTAATGCCAAATCTTGGCCGAATAAATAATGTTCCTCTCTACAAGTAATGATATAATAAGATGACTCATCATCAAAACCCATTTTAAACCACCCAATATAATCCAAATTAATCGGAAATGATTTTGGAAGCGTTGTATGAATAACATGGTTTTCGTCCTCATATTTCACATACAAAATAGTACTAAACGTTGTATAGTACCCGTTTTCTCCCCTAACAGTTCTTCTTAATTCAATTTCATCACCTTCGTTTATGTTGTAGCAAAAATAATCTTCTAACGTTATCAGAATTTCACCATTCTTTTCTATGAAATCAGATATATTCAATTCAACAAAACCATTAACAGGTGTTTTTAAATTTACTTTAACAATATCCATTAGTAACAAGTTTTTAACGTATTATTAATGATATAATCAAATACAGAAATATCAATTTTGTTCGTACCACCAATAACAAATTTAGCCATAGGATTAGGTAATTTTTGCTCGAAATCAACAAATAACGGATAGCTTAAACCATATTCTCCACGTGGGTCTTGTCTCTTCAAGAAGAAGTTTATGTTCCTTTGCAAATAGAAACGCCCGTTAGAGAATGGTAAATCGAATAAGTCACTGGTTCTGTCAAGCTCAGAAGGTGTCATTATCCTTTTCCAAGAAAATGTTTTTGACTCTATGCATAATTTTGAATAAGTAGGAACACTATCAGAAGTCCAAAACATAAAGTATCTTCTTTCACCATTAAGCGGTCTGAAATAACTTTGGTGATTCAAAATATCAAGTCCACCAAAGTCTTCGTCATTTAAATAAACAGTTAAATAACCATCCTTAAAACGCCTCACAACACACCACTTTGTATCCCCATTTACTTTGTCATACAAAGCAAGATAATCACCTTTAATAAAAGTATATTCACCAGGAACTCTAACCGTGAGTAAAAATCCGTCAATTCCATTAACAAAATACACAGATTCAACATTTGAATTTGTTTGTGATGTTGAAGCGCCAAGTCTTAACCCGTCACCTTCGCCATCATTTCCACCTCTTCCATCGCCTTCGTCACCCCAATCATAAATGTATCTTTTACCAATAAGAATATCACCATCTGTAGTTCTTTTATATATCAAAACAACATTTTGGCCAACAACTTCACATTTATCATAGTTTATGTATTCTGCAATTGAATGTCTGACAGCATCTTCTTCTTTTAATTTAATTGTAGTATGTGGGTTATAAAAATATCCCTCAGGACATATATTACCATATACAAGTCCGCTTGTTGCATTAGCGTTGTTTACGCTATTCATACTACTAACAGTGTCATTAACATAGAACGTTGATACTGTAAAAGCACTTCCAAGATTTACATAATCATAATCATCGTGTGTTATAACGTCTTGGTAAATATCCCTAAATGCTAAATCAAATAACTCTCTTTGCATTGTATTAAATCTATGGCAGAAATTACCTATGACATTCTTTTCATACAAATAATTGTCAAACTCAACAATATCACCATAAAATTCTTCGTCATTTATAGTAACACCGCTTTCAACGACTTTTGGCATTCCTTTTAATATTGTATCGCCCCAAGCAGACAATGTGTTTGTAATAGGCTCAATATCATTGGAAATTGAAGACGCACTATCTATATTATGCAAATAATGTACATTATAATCAAAAGGCTCTTCATTAATGTCTATTCCACTAAAATCTATGCCAGTTGTTAATGGGCCAAAACAATGAGAAAACTCTACCTTTGCATTACTAACATCGTGATACTTATACCATTTGTCGTTTCCCTCATTTCTTTTTATTGTCGTAAAAAACACTTCAGACAAATCTCTTCCATTCTCATCTTTGAGCCCATATACGTCAATGTCATCTGTAAAAACAATTTGTGAAATATCATCTCCATATACATTTTTTGCAAACCCAGCCTTATTTACATCACTTAACAAGTCTTCTCCATTCTCATTTTTAAGTTTTTTAAACTTTCTTGCATAATATGAGCATTCAGTACCATTACTTACTTTTTTGTAAAAACACCCAAAAGCAGCAAAAAACGGATAAACTTTCTTTATATCATCGTATCTAACAGAAAACACCCTATCTGTATTTAAGCCAGTTAAATCTCCAATAGAATAAACCCTAACGCTATTTTGATATTTTTGAAAAGACAAGTCATCTTCTGTATATTCTTCAGTTTCTCCACGCTCACTAACAGACTGGCTTTGCTCATAATAATTTTTTTTTAATGACCTAATAACATTCTCACCGCCAACGATTTCAGGTATTTCACCTCCTTTAACCATATAATAATAAAAATTAATGTAAGACCCGGCCTTTAAACTATGCCTAAACAGCGAACTACATTGTAAAAGCTTAACTCCGCCTGGGTTTGTCACAACCTTAACCCTTGCTTTTATTGAGCCGTTTTCACTTCCACATATCGTACTTATTATATCCGAATCTTTACTATATGGATATGTTATACAATAATCCCAATTTTTTTCAATTCTTCGTCTTTCTTTGTTGTACTTAGGGACAAATGAAAACAATGACCTATCAGGATAAAAATCAATAAATTCACAAGGCTTATTATTTGACATCATTTCATTTGTAATTGTTTCGTTTGTTTCCCTTGTGTTTATGCTTATCATACCTGGGTTTGTAAATCCCCACCATCCTTCTGTTTCATGGCACCTTTCATAAAAAGCGTTTTTCAACGTATAAAGAGAATCTGTTGAATATATGTGCCTTTCAGTTTCTACGCCATTCCTTTGGTCAATATAATTTATACCCAAATTTTCCGTTATAATATTACCATTTGCATCTCTTAAATAATCACTTATTGTATTGTACAATTTTTTTTTATCATTAGGATATTTTTTACCAAATTTATTTATGTGAATAAATTTCTTTTTTCTAAGCATATGATTATTGAATATATCAAGACCGCAATGATATACAAATTTGCCATTATTTTTATGAGAGTACTCTGTATTTCTTATTGCGTCAATATACTTAATTGGGTCTTTTGTATTAGCAGCATTATTCGCAAAAGTTGCCTTTGGCCACCCATTTGACTCAAAATTAAGGCACCTACAATAATCAGAGCCCTCATTTACGACAATTTCAGATTTTACATTAAATAAAACATTACTGCATAATGCATTTATGTCAAAGATGAATCTATATTTACTGCATTCGTCTCTTTCTCTATTGTATTGTTCATATAAAGAAAAATTATCAACAAGACTTTCATCTGGTAAAAGTCTGTTTTTTGAAATAAGGTCAATGTTCAAACTATTTTCAACATTGTTTGACATTACACTTCTATTTTCTTCTAAAAATATGTTACTATTCATCTATTATCTCATATATAATCTTATTCATTTCTTGCCAAAGGAGTTGGATATATTTTCTGTATGTATGATTTTCCATCATTTCTATCTTCAGCCTGAACCTCACACATTCCAACTCCAAACACAATATCATCAGGTGCAATGCTTCCAAGCCTATTTGCGTTTTCTATTGAATAAAGTTTTCTCTTTTGTGCCAATTTTACGAAAAATCTCCTTGTGTCTTCGTAAACAACGCCATCACAACTAAATTCTTCTTGCACTTTATAATTTTTAACAGGCTTAATCGGTAAAATAACAGTCGAACCATCAACTTTTTCAAACTCAATTCCACTAAACATTTTGTCAAGAATAAGATTTATTGCTAATCCTGTACCATTTAACAATGCAAAATTTTCATTATAAATCTTATCTTCTCCGTAATCCTCTTTATATGGATAATTTACAGTAAATGCACTTGTTGCGTTAAATGAAACCTCAACTATAACGTCTGAATACCTTTGTGCTTCATTCTCAGCTAATTCAGTAAATTGGCACAAAACATTAAATGTTCTATCATTTGTGTTATGTAAAACATATTTGTCATATTTTGTATTATCTTCAAGATACAAAAGCCCAATATTGTCCTTACTATTATATTTCCCGACAAAATAAGAAATGTCAGGAGAACTCGAACCATATCCAAAGCAAATATCAATACAATCACCAGACATTGTATAATTCAAATTCATATAAAATACTTTTGACGATTCAACCAACAATTCTCCGCCATTTGTTATATCAGGAAGATATTCAGAAACATAAAACATTTCTTGATTCTGTTCAGGGGTAAGTTCAACATCAGTAAATCCACTCCATTCTGATTTTCTATTTAAACTTGATGTAAGTGTCAAACCGGAAGTATCAGGACCATAAATTGTAACATTATTTGTAATATCAACATCATCAACCATAACACTATAAAATTTTGAATTCATAGTAATACCATTATTAATGGTTAAAATTTGTTTCTTTCCATTAACAGCAGTTGTATATGTTTTTGACACAACGCCATTATAATTTATAGGCTGATTAACTTTCAATCTTGTCCATTTCGTTACATCATAAAGTGCATAAAATGGCCTCTTAATAACTGGATAAATAAATGAAGGATAAAATACGCCAAACAAAATATCTTCATGTTCACTATTAAGAAGTGCCGTTAATGCATCATCGCTTTCATAAACAAAGAATATTAAATTTCCATATGGAATTGGTTTGAAAACACAGCCACACCCAATATGGAAATATCCACTTTCTGTTATAGCACCAACAACTCCATACACGCCGTTTTTATCATATATACCACGATACATTCCACACACTTTAGTTCCGTTATATGCTTGTGCTGAATATTGAGCAGTACAATTTGTATCAGATTCTCCCCTAGTTTGTTGTTCATCGCCACCAGGAACAACGTTAGAAGAGCAATTATTAACTCCATACGTTGCGTGATATGAAATTGTATCATCTAATGTCATACCAGGTGGAATTTGTTCATAAAATACGCTGCAATAAACACCATCTGCTGGACCGGAAACCATATCGTATCTTGCTTGTGGTGTTCCCCATAAAACTTTAGTTCCATTTATAGCAACAACATGACTATCAAACGTTCCGTTATTATTTTCTTTAAAGAAAAATTTTCTATATAACCATTTAGTATAGTTAGGGTCTGAAGAATGCTCACATCCGATGTCAAAATTATCTCTATCCCACCACCATTCTTTATCCATCAATCCCATTATATCTTCATTCATACAATTAAATTGAAAGTTATCATTAAATTTTAATTTAAGAGAAATTTCACTATTATCATAAAAAATAATTCGTTCTAACGTGACATACACATAATCTATACTATCATTACATTTATACTTTAATTGAAGCCTATAAATCCTGCCCTTTTGTATGCCATATATTATGTATTCCAAAAAGTCAAGATATTCAAAGCTACCAATATACTCTTGTAATTCTACATCATATAGCAAGAATTCAATACTAATATCATCAAGCGTCAATTCCTCATATAGCAAATTAAAATTGTATATGTTCATAAATCCGCCATCAAAAATCGGTCTATATGGTTCAAGTCCGTCAGGACCAACTTCTCTCGTGAAATCACAAAATGATTTATCATATGAAAACAAATCAAGGCCAAGAACAATTGACTTGCTAACATCAACAACATCATCGTCAAGTATCGTAATTTTATATTCACCAAATGGTAATAACATATCTCTATCACCATCAGGTAATGTAAATGATTCTAATTGTAAACAAGCCCTTTCATGTGGAAATTCACTTGAAGATGTTATTACTTTGATTTCTTCATTTGTAATTTCATTATAAACACTAATTCGTTGATATGGAACTGAAAGCCCTTCTGTAAACACATGTATTGTTCCAACACCATTACAGAAATCAATTTCCTTTGTTAATATTATGTTAGGCGTTTTCTTTATCTTTATATCATCACATTCAGCATTAAATTGTTTGTTAAATTCATCCAATGCTGTCGCCCCATCCCTAAGGCCAAAATAAAAATAATAACTATTTTCATATTGTGGAAGATAATATATACCATTTGACATATCGTATTTTAAAAACTTTCTATCAACATTTTCATAACTAAATTCATCAAAACGAATTCCAAGTCTATAAAAATAATAATCTATGCTTGCACTTTCCCTTGTTCTTGTTTGGGTATTTTCAACTTCTTCAGAGTCGTAATCATTTCTTTCCCTACCAAGTAATATGCCAAAATCTGTTAAATCTTCTTCTACTGGTGTTATTTTTGTATTATACATTGTATTTTCTCCACCTTTATGCCTTCCGTGTACAACATTCTTAAATTCTCCACTAAAGTTTGTTGGCATAGAGAACTCAAAATCGTAAAATTTATAACCAATAGATTGGTTTCTCTTTGTTGCAATAAGTCTTTTTTTGTTAAGCGTAGCAAACATAGACCTAAAATCGCTATCTGATATTTCATCACCAGATATAAAGCCCGTAGGAACTGTATACGTATATTTAAGGCCATTTTCGTCAACAACCCTAACATCTTCTTTCTTTTGCGACATATCAGTTCCAATTTCGCAAATTCTTGATAAATTTAAACAGCTCTTTAAATTTGTTTGTGACCTAACACAAGTCAGACCTAAGAAATGTCCGCCAGGATAATACATTTCCAATTCCGTAATTTCTCCTTGTCCAGGACCTGTATAGTTCCAAGCAACACCAGCGGCCTCTGTCATTGCCATTGTATCACCAGGAGTTAACCTATCATCACCGTCAAAAATGTCATAATTTTCTGCAATATTATAAGTTGATGAATTTTTATAATAATTTAACTCAGCACCAAGCGTTTGACCGCTCCCACTAATTTCAATTATGCCATTGTCTATAGCACTTCCGCTTGTCGTTTGTGAAGCCGAAGCCGATTTTCCAACGCACAATGTCCCATTATCAGTTGCATATAATGCCCCGTCTGTATCCATATTTGTAAGCGCCAAATTAGTTGGCATAATATAAGTTGTACTATTTAAATGTTGGAATGTGCTTGGAACACCATTTAAATCGCAATCATTAAACGTCCCTAATAAAATTATATCCGTTGCATATAAATTAACTTTTTTGCCAGTTGAAGATGTCCATTCACAAGGCTTCAAATAATAAACAAATTGACCTTTCATCGTTGTTGATTGGTGAGATATACCACCTCTTATCCCAAAAACAACTTCTTTTTTAAAGCCAGGTTTTTTGTGCATTTTATTCCATTTTCTAACAGGAATTAAATTCGAAGCATTATTTAATGGGTTCTCTACTTTTGAAATTACATTATACCCATTAACAGTTTCACTCTTATACCCGATTGCACATTGTTGAACATAATTTCTTTTTGTTGAAAAGATTTTTGTATCATCCATGCAACCTTTTACTTTGTCTTTATGCCAAGTAATCCAAAGAAATCTTACTTTTTTCTTTACGAACCTAACCCATCTTGGATTATATATTGTTCCATTAATCCAATCATTATAAAAATCAAAATTTATAACCTTATATTCTTGCGCTAAATTCATTTCGATACAAGGGAGTAAATAATCCGTTTTTATTGTTATACAAGCAGCCTCATCGTCCTCATCATCCTTATTTTGGTCATCTATTGAATGTGGGTCATCGTCTTGTATGCTTTCAGTTTGGTGCCCGTCGTCATCTTCGCCCAAAACATAATTAATTGTCTGCTGTAATATATTATATGTTGGCATGTTACACGAAGTTCCGCTATAAGTACTACCATTATCGTCTTCTCCACTGTCTTCTGTTCCTTCCTCAAGGCCATACATATTATTCATATTTTCACAGTCAATAGGTTCCGGGCATTTTCCACTACAATTTTTTAATATTTTTATGTTTAAATTCCAATTATCATCACCTTTAATAAAATTACTGCCAATATTAAACATTGGCGCAAAGTACCAATTTTCCAAATCAGGGCAAAGTCCATCTTTTAAAACCACTAGCTTTAAATTAACCGCCTTTATATATGCGCC
Organism: uncultured Bacteroidales bacterium; assembly: GCA_937892025.1. Classification (GTDB taxonomy): domain Bacteria; phylum Bacteroidota; class Bacteroidia; order Bacteroidales; family WCHB1-69; genus UBA1205. The sequence continues at coordinate 86,381 of CALAVA010000238.1, read as the reverse complement.
CAAAAATATAGGAGCCCAGCTTATTTCCCACGCTCTAATATTAAACCACGATACATCTTCATGTTTTCTAATTTTTAAAAAATGTATAGTTCCAATGTCAGCCAAAATATACCCAATAAACGATATAACAGTATTTAACAGTTTAGTTAAAAACACAAACGTTTTAATAAGCGCACACATAATAGTAAACATAAGTGGCAACTTAATCCTTATGTTATTATATGGCATAGGATTATTTTGGCCATATATGTTACAATGTTTAATGCCTGAAAATTTTTGTGTTTTAAACCCGTTACTTCTTTGAATTCTTGGTATGTATGATTTTACAGAATAAACATTATTCCAGAAAAGGTCCCTAAATGAATCTTCCCTTGTATAACTTCCAAACTCATAGTCATATCCTTCGTGTGTGCCATTTGGTAAATCTTGTGGATTGTGTGGAACAAGAACTTTTGCCCTAAAGAAATTATCGGTGTTCTCTTCGTTATCGTTCAAAGATATTCTAAATCTAACACGTGCCCTTGTTGGTATACCAGTTTCAGGATTATCAGTTGGGACCATGTTACCATATTCATCAGTAACCATATAATCAAGATTCATAGGAATTTGATAACACCAAACTCCATCTGCATTTATCAATTTTGTTCCTTTAACCTGAAATTCTTCAACAGCACCATCATGTGTCTTTCTAATCATTTCTATTTTTCCCTCGCCAGTGACAAGTTCATCCATATCACCCATATGCTCTGTTGGGACACACTTCTTTGAAAATCCATTTGAAGCATTATCACTAACAATTGAACCCATAAACACACAAGTAGGTTCAAATTTAAAATTAACATTAATATCAGCCCTTGTAATACCTATAGTTTCGCCAAGACTATCATTTCCCCAAAACGGATTAACATTTACAACTTGGTCTTGTGTGAATATTTGGCTAAGGTTTTCATAATCAGTTCCATTTTTAAATTTTGTTGGGCTTTCAAATTGTTCTATTGTATATCCCTTATAAACAAAATCCCTTGGCTTTTGTGATAATATGCCACAATCAGATAAATCCAAGTCCATATGTAATGTGTGAGCACCAACAGGAACGCCGCAAATCATATAGTCACCAGCGTTGTTTGTTTTTGTAGTATATGTATAATACTTGTCAAAAACTTCAAGAATAACATCATTATCAAGCGCATATCTCTTCGTAGGAAACGTTCCAACTACTTGATGACACCCATCAACCCTATCATTTGGAAGTAAATTATACCTTACGCCATTTCTATCATAAGAAACGCTTGAAGTGAATGGGTAAATATTTCCAATATCAAATCGCTCGTTAGAATCAATTTGTATAAACACACTTACCTTTGCATTAGAAATACCGAATCCATTATTTGCAAGAACTCTACCAACAATAACGCCATAATTTGAATTATGAAGCCTGTAAGCATCTGAACTCTTAATATCCAAAGAAAGCACTTCAAAAGTGTCGTAATCTTGAACAAGGCCAGCGTCTACTGTTATATAGTCATCTGTAATCCCATTCCCTATTTTTGTACTTATTCTATATGATTTGTTTATTTCTGACATCAATTTTCAATTTTAAAAGTATTTTTTATATTAATTGGTTTTTTTGTAAAAAAATGTCTTACGACTAATCCAACAAGAATAATTGGAACAACTGGTATCAGCATAACACCAAGCAAAACGTTTTTTACTGCATTACTTGTAGTTTCTCTGATTTTTGTCGTTTTGCTTGCTGGAATATTACTTCCATATTTCTTCTGCAAAAACGAAATCTGTTGATTTGCCTTACACCCACAACCCATTATTTTTCTTTTATTCTTACCCTAATATCTTTTTCTGGGTATTTTATTTCCATCATGCTATCACCGTCGTTATATAAAATTCCGTCAGTTGCTTCAATGTCTATCAAATCAGCGTCACCATCTCCAAGATAATATGTTTCATCATCTTCAAAATCATTTCTCGAAATAGTTTCTTGGCTTATTTGTGTATTTGAATATCCAGCCCCGTGTTCGTTATAAACAAGGAAACTTATAAGATTTATAACACCATCAACCTTTGAAATTTCTTTCTCAATGTCACCAACATATATTTCTTCTCCCATAAAACAATTGTTCACATCCATATATCTTGATACAACATTGATTACATCTGAAACAACCTCTCTTTTGCTGTAATTCTTATCAATTATAACATTAATATCAAATGATAAGTTAACTATCCTACCAGCCTTTATTTCAACATAATCATTAATCATCTTGTATCCATAAAGATAATCTTCAATATTCTTGACCATAGCCATCGGCAAAGAATCGTCAAGTTTTCCTTCGCAGTCAATTCCAAGAAGATAAACCATTATTTTATTGTTTTCTTCCATAACTCCAACTCTAAATGGTGTGCCATATTTTGGTGGTAACCTTAAAATTCTATCAATATAATCTTTAACAGTGACACACCTTTCTTGTGAGCCTTTATTGTACTTAATCAAATATTTAAGTTCTTTTTCTGTTGGCATATCTTTACCAGAAACAGATGGTGTTGTGTTTTCAACCTTTAATGAGTTATACACCGAATTTGCTACGGCTTGGCCGCCTCTAAATTCAGCATTCAAAGACACAACTTTATTTATTGCTCTTCTTGGAACATTGCTTGTTCTTCCTCCTCCAACTCTATACAAAATGAAAATTGTACTATTCGGATTTGGTAAAACACCAAGATTGTTATTATTCAAAATCTTTGTTATTTGCCATTTCGAGAATTCAGCCATATCAGTTCCCGCCAAATCAGGCACATTTCCATACCCAGCACCAAATGTAATTTTAAGATAGCCATTATCCATATATTCTGTTATAAATTTATGCTCTATTGGCTTCCATTCTCCCCTTGTAACACAATAAGACTGAACCAATGCATTTTCTCCATTAATTCCATAGCCATACCTATATCTTACAGGTTTTCCATTGTTTTCCATATCAACCCAAGCCCATTTTTGTGCCAGGTTTTCAACCTCATAAAACCTTGTAAGGCCAGTACAGCCACTTGAAAAGAACTCTCCATACGTTGGAGGTACTCTTTTATCGTCTGCACCATCAGCAACAACAATAGATTCAATATTCATAACGCCTTCAACAGGCAATATTACTTCCATAAATGGTTGAACGTCACCAGGGTATATTGTTTGCCTATAAACAAGAGTTTCACCGGCAGTAACAACAGCAAGTTTTGAAACCGTGTATCCAGTAATAATTCCATTTGTGTTTACGTTTGGCACAACAGTTCTATCACTATTTCCACTTTCATCAAACTGATTTGCAAAATCAATATCATTAAGCAATTCAAATATTTGAGAAGCAGAAGAAACTTTTGTTCCCCTCTTTATTATCGGTGCATAACTATAATTTGGCCTGTTGTCATCGACTGGAAGTATGATACTAAACTTAACTTCAGCCATTGAACCTTTTGGGCCAGGTATTTTAACGCCATTATTCCTTGCTATGGAATACAACGACCCCATTTCGTGTGCGCTGTCTATATTTGTTTCTTGATAAACCCTGTCAATGTGATATGACAAATTATCTGCAACGTCAGCAGCCAAATCTATCATCCAAGCAGCAACAGAAGCATCATCATAAGACTTTGCCAAATCAGGATAATATTTCTTTGAATACTCTATTAATGCATTCTTGTAATCCTCAAAATTTCTGTTTAAATAAGATATTCCGTTCTCCATTTTTTATAATTTTACTCCAATAGTTGTAACATCAACATTATTACCATTTTTTACTCCATATTCGATTGAAACTATAATTGAATTTTCGTTTCCTTCTTCTTTGTACACATTAAAATTTCTAAACTCAACATTGGATACATATTTTGATATCTGTGACCTAATTTCATCTTTTATCTCGCTTGCACTATATTCATCGTTTTGGCTAAAGATATATTTTATCAAATCAGTACCAAACTCAGGGTCCCTTATCTTTTGGCCCTTTGGCGTGAATATAACATGTAATACCTTTGACTTTACATCGTCAGTTTCTGTGTTGTTTAAATCCAAAAAAACATTATCATCATTATCAGACGTAAATGGGTATTTTATTCCGTATTTTTGATATACTGCCATTATCTTTTATTTTCTTTAATAAATAGTTATAACCATATTTTCAAATATAAAAAATAATCGTTAATTATAAACAAAAAAACACGGACATGCCGTGTTTCTTTCTTAAAAATTACATTAATTCTGAATTATAGTCTCTATTTCGTTCTTTATCATTCAAATACTTTTCATATTCTTTACCAACATGCACCATAAAAGTACTTTCATTCTTCAATTTTTTCTAATTTAAATTTACCAATAACGGTTTCAACAACATCAATCGGCTTTACTAAATTATCATTAGTAAATTCGTAGTCCCTCTTATCGCTATTCATTAAAGAATACGAGCCAACAATGTTATTTATAACCAAATCAGAATTCTCTATGTCTTTCATTCTTGTGTTAATATAAAAATTAGACCCAATTTGATTTAATGAAAATTCATTCTTAAAGTTATCAATACATTTCACACATCTAAACTTTTTTAAAAAAGTATCTGTAGTTAAATCATTTCGTATTAATGCGTCAAAAATATACAAATCATTTGCAAAACAATCCACAAAATCAACATCTTTAGACTTGTTTATTATGTTCAATACACTCTTTCTTGATAAAAGAATAAAATCACCTCTGAAAAATGGATATTTCTTTAATTGAAGAATAAAATTTCCGCCATAATACAAATTTTCATCAATAACATCACTATTAACAAACTTATCAATCAATTTTAAGTTTAAAACAGTGGCTGTGTTTGTTACAATAACATAATCAAAATCAAAAACATTAATTGCAACCTTAAACGCTCTACATTGCTTTTCGCCAGTATGACAAAATCCATCATCAGCATTAACATATATTATATTAGATTCATAATCTATATACTCAGTTCCATTTTCAGAAGCCATAAAGAAAAACAATTGCATATTATCATATTTTCCTATTAGTATTTCTTTTCCCCATGTATTTTTAACAATGTTTGATTGCATAATATACTTTGCTTGATTTGTAAGCATTGATAATATCAAAATCTTCTTTTTTTTCATTATGTATACATATTATTTTCCATCTTATTATACGGAAGTTTATAAATTCTTTCGTCTTTGAAATTAGATTGTACCCATAATGTCCACAATCTTTCAGACAAAAAGCCACCGATTTCTGTTTGCCACTTAAATCCAGCATCTGTTATCTGTTCCTTTTCATATCTTATATACTTATTTGTTTCAAGATTATATCTAACATGTTCAGCCAATTCTTCTTGACTATTGATATTTGCAAATGTCAAATATCCACAAAGGCATTTATACATAAATTCAGCATATCTATCATAATCTTCTGCCCTCATTATAAAGCCATTTGAATAATATAGATTCTCACCATTCTTTATGTATTTATCATAATCTTCAGCATATTCAGGAAAATTAAACTTAACAGAAAGTTCAAGTATCAGCAAGTCATCAATGCAATTTGAAAACGCATAACCTTCTTCAACCGTTTGTGCTGGTATGAACATAGGATTATCTTTATCAGGCTTGCTATTTGCAGGGTGGTTAAATGGCTCACAAGTTATAACATCATACTTGCTAAATATTTCATCAAAATCCATTTTATCATTTACGCCAACAAGTGGTCTTCTGTATTGCATTTGGCCCTTATATTTCGCATCGTGAACATTTTTCCAAATCCAATATGTTCCAGTACATTCAATGAAAAAGTAATTCTTATCAGATATATTGTCACCCGTGTTATCTTTTAGCGCACAAACATCAGTTCCATTTGCAGCGCCAACTTGTAAAGGAGTGACAACCCCGTCATCTAAAAACTTAAATTCTTTCTTTTGATAGCAAAGTGAATAAATTTTTACTTCATCACTCTTTTTCCCATCATAAGGAAGCAAATAACTCACATCTACACCTGTTTTATCCTTGAAAAGTTTGATTTTTTCTTCAGTAACCTTGTTTCTCTTGAAGAACAGATTTATTAATTCTTCCTTTTTAACTGGATTTCCGTCACAGAATCCACGATTAACCTTATTAGCATACTCTTCAGCCGTTTTTGTTGTATAATGCATTATACCGCCATTTCTGAAGTCATACGGGGCGAATGGAGAATTCTTATCACATTCAAGTCCATATGAATTACAACATTTTCCATCAATACTTGGCGTATGTGGCGTACTATTAAATACCATTCTTTTAAGTCCACCTCTTACAATTGACTTAATGTGGAATGTTTCAGGAAAATAAAACATATAACACGCATTAATATCAAGAGGCTTTCTTATTCTTTGTAACAATGGTAATCCTGTGTTATACACATTATCATCATCGCCAAACAAAACCCAATTCAAGTGTACCATATCAAAGCCATCAAATCGTTCATTTGATAAAAACGATGCAACATTCTTTTCTTTATACATAAACATAAACTCGTCTATGTCAAAAAACGCTATCCAATCGTATTTATCACCATACTCCGCATAGCATTCATTGTAAGATTGTAACTGACAAGGAGTTGTAACATTTCTTTTGTCTTTCAAAATAACATATCCGCTATCAATATAATCTCCAATTACATCACGAAAATCGTCTTCGCCATCCCTATTATTGTCATACAAGCAAATATTAGTAAAGCCAAGATTCCTATTATATTCAACATATTCTCTAATATACTGATTTTCGAGCCTACCTATACAGCACAAAAGAACTTTCGTATTCATTTTCTCATATTCTTTATCAAGCCTTATATATTCCTTTTCATAAATGTTCTTATAATTTTCGCACACATAAAAAGTAAATATTCTTTCATATAAAAAACCAAGCAATCTTTCTTGATACTTAGCAGAAGATAATCCTGATTTCTTATGGTCCTCAGGCATTAAATTTTGGCCAGATTTTTCAGCATAATCAACCCATTCCTCATGTGTTTTAAATCCATATCTATTTTCAAATTCAAATAATACACTAAAAACAAAACTATTGATTTCATTGTATTTTTCATAAGGCGCTATGCATCCACAGCCTATATATAATTTATTTGTTTCCCTAATGAAATGACTAAATTTATCTCCATATTCAGGATACAAATCGCTTATAATCTTTTCGCACTCTTCCAAATCCTTTATAATATGACAAGCCTTATATTGCTCGTACAATGAATTTGGAACAAAAAATGGAGATGCAATTACATCGTGAGTCTTTAAAATATCAACAATTTCTGATTTTGATAACCCAAAATCTCTTCTATACGCTTGAGTCCCAATATAATCATAATGTGGCGAATTTTTCCACGCCCAATAAACACCTGTCGTATCAAGGAAAAATTTATTCTTTTCTGAAATATTATCACCAGTATTATCACATATTCCAATACCAAGGTCGCCATTTATTGCAGACCCTACTTGTAACACCGTATGAATATTATCCCTAATTAAATAAGGAAAATCTTTATGGGCTATAATATAAACCATAACAGATTTCTCTGAATCACTAAACATTTCTAAAAATGTAGAAACAGCATTATCCCATGTGTACTTTTTTGCGATTTCATATGTCTGTTTCACAAGAGACTGCCTATAGTCTTCATCTTTAAGGCATTTTATTGCTTCTTTTGCTAATAATTCGCCAAATCTATCAAGACTTTCATATTCAATTGGTTTATCTAAGCCAGAATATAAAGATTCACCGACAAAGCCATCATATTCATTAAAAATTGTTCTCAAACACCCAAATTTTCCAAAAATGCAAGCATTTTTTGCATATGCATTCTCAATTCCATTAATAGAAAACGTTTCTCTATCATCATTATATTCAGAATCATATCCAGTATTTGGATAAACCCAAATTTTAGATTCTAATTGTCTTTTAGCCATATCTTCACGGCTTACCCCACATACGACATTCACGCCTTCTGTCTTTAAAAATTCAAGATTTTCATATTCATCAAAGAAACAGCAAGCGTCAACTTCAAAATCAGGCACTTCTTTCTTAATTTTTGGAAAAACGTTTTCAATAAACCACCTCATATTTGAATGAATTCCGCCAGAAAGAACCATTTTGTTCTTTTTCTCGACAGAAATCCAATCATAAAGGCCCATTTCTATACCAATAATTGACCTTTTGAATATATCTTCATTAAGGCCATATTTTTTCATTAAATTATCTTTTTGGTACTCTGACAAATACATTATTGTATTAACCTTATTCACATAATTTCTTTCTTCAGTAGAATCGCTCTCCAATATTACATCATCTTGTACCATTAAAATTATATCGTCACAATTTGAAATCTTACCAAGGCAGCCAACAGTCCTATTAAGTATTATGTGGTCAAATTTAACATTTTTACATGTTTCGCTTATTTTATCACAATTCAAATAAACAACACCATTTTCTGCTGTATGTTCCCCATTTGGATTACCAAATACATACACCTTGTATCCATTTTCCGCTAATTTATTTGAAATCATTATAGACCAAATTTCAGATGGGCCAATTGCACCGCCTTTTTCGTCCCAAATAAAATTTTTGCTAAAAACATAATTGTAAATGCCTACATTTCTCATAAAATATAATATTTGTATATAATAATAACATATTTATTAAACAAAGTAAATCTAAACATTGAGCAAATTACTCATAATCTCAAGGCCAGGCTCATGGTCTTTCCATATTTCAGATTCACCAATCTCTTCATTCCAAGCATAATCAGAAAAACCAAGTTCTAATATTCTTTCGTGAACTTTTTTATCATAAAATTTTATTAAATACCAAGCAAATCTTTGTATTTCATTATACCTAACAGATTGTGTGTTATTTCCACTTTCGCCACGTCTTCCGGCATCTTCGTGCTGTATATATAACACTTTATTTATCTTTGTCATTTTTCCATTAAGAAATGTCCTAATAATCAATTCACAATCATCCATAACCCCAAATGAAGGATTATGACCACCAATTGAATGATAAAAAGACTTTTTCCAACACCTTACATGGTTTGGCTGTGAATAAATTGTTCTTATTGAAAACGGATTCACCTCAGGAATTACATTTGTTTCGTATTCAATGCCATTTATAACAGCATGTCCGTGTTTTCCTTCTCCAAACCCCCACCCATCACAATATATAATACTTTCTTTACCATCAGCAAGTTCTAATGATTCTGAATAAACAAAATCCGTATCTTTATACGTTTTAAATGCCAATTTTAAATATTTCAAACAATCCGGTGTCAATTCATCGTCATGGTCAACCTCAACAAGATAATCACCATCACACATCATTGCGATTGTATGTTTATTAAAACCTATACTCCCATGATTAGTTGAATTTTTTATAACCGTAATCCTATAATCTTTAAACGAGTTAATTATATCCATAACAGAATTATCTGTGCTATCGTCAAGAATAAACCAATCCCATTCTATATATTCTTGATTAAGCATTGAATTATATAGCCTTTCTAACTTTTCTTTTGGTGTGTTAAAAGTGCAAGTAAAAAAAGAAAACAAAGGAAAATGCCCATTATCACGTGTCATATTACAGAAAAAAGTGCTAATAATGGTTCCAGCAATTAAACCCGGATTAAACTCGCTAAAATTAAACCATTTTTTTCTAAATTGAAATCCACGCCCACAAAAATTTTCATACATTTCACAATCTAAATTGTCATAAATTGTAATAATTGCGTCAAAATCCTTATTTTCCCACAAAACTTCATCAATATTTGAAATATCTTTCAATATAATAAATTCAAAGCCCCTTTCGGCGTTACTCCACAACACAGGTGTCTTAACCAAAGAATAATCGTGAGAATCCTTTAACGGGTCTATTACTATAGCCTTTAATCTACTAATCATATAACACTTTATTTCCAATAGCTATAAAGCCCTTTATTTATTTCGTAATTTTCCCATTTATGCCTATCTCTATTTGGCTGCTTTTTTGCCCATTCCCACATTTCACAAATTCCTTTTTCTAACTCTGTTTTTTGTTTATATCCCAAAACACTAATTGATTTATTTGGATTCGGAATTACGTGTTTTACTTCGTATCTTTCTTCCAAGTATTTAACATTATCATAACCACTTATCTTTGAAAATATTTGATTTGCCTCATTAATAGAATACCCACGAACACCACCAAGATTTATTATTTGTTTTGACGCATTTTCATATATGGCAGCATTCCAAAAACATTCAAGTAAGTCATCAATATACGAAAATGCCCTTGTTTGTTCACCATCACCATATATAAGCATTGGCTTATTGTTTAAGGCTTGATACATCCAAATTCCAAGAACGTTTCTGTACTTATCCCAAATGTTTTGTTTAATTCCATAAACATTATGCGGCCTAATAATACACCAATCAAGTCCATGCTGAATACCCGTATTTTTAATATTCATTTCACAAGCATATTTTGAAACTCCATATGGGTCTATTGGACAAGGCGTATCTTCTTCATCAAAAATTCGGCCACCATAGATACCATTTCCATAAACAGACATTGAAGATGTATATATAAGTCTATTTACATTATGTTCTATACATTGATTTATTATATTGTCTGTTGAAAGCATATTGTTTTTATCATTAAACATTCTCATAAATGGTGACAATCCTTCAGCCGCATACGCAGCAAAATGATACACATATTCAAAATCGTGTTTATCAAAAATGTCTTTTATTGAATCAAAACTAAGTTCTCTTTTATAAAAAACAACTTTTTCATTAACGTTTTCCATATAACCACCAAAAAGGTTGTCAATCCCAACAACTTCATATTCAGGTTTGTTTTCAACAATCCAATCAGCAAACCTAGAGCCTATTAATCCTGCAACACCAGTAATTAAAATACTTTTACTCATTATAGTTTTTTTCATAAATATAATAAAAGAATTTTTAATGTAAAATAAAAAAGTCAGCCATTTCTGACTGACTTTTACACTATTGATTTTAAAAATCAAACCCAAAACTCGCTCGTTATATCAACGAACTCACCATTGTTTACAATTTTATACATTCTTTGGTTTGTTGTCTTTTTATTCAACGGCCCATACTCTTCAATATATGGACCAACTTTGACATAATCAAAAACTTGAAGAAAATCGTATTCAACCTTGTCTCTTCCTGAATAAAGAGCAACATCTAAATTATAATTTTCTTTAACGTAATTAGCTAATTTGATTAGTGTTTCTCTGTCGTTTCCTTCGCCCATAAAGAGAAAGCAATTAACGCCATCGTTTTCATTTATCATCTTATCTATTTTGCTTTCTGTTAATTCAGAACCAATATCATTTCTTAATTCTGGAGAATGACATCCTACACACCTGTTTTGACAATTGGTTATATTGACTGCAAGAGTTACTTTATCTGGAATTTCCTCGAATACAACCATATAATTTTTATATTTAATCATTTTGATTTTTTTTTTCTAATTTTATTTTTACTAACTTCTATATTGTTTTCCTTTACGAATTTCAAAATACTTTGCACAGAAACATCTACCATTTCACTTATTTTCCTCAATGACACATTTTCATCCAAACAAAGTTCTTTAAATTTATCAACGCCAAAATAAAAAATCTTACTAGCGGATAAACTATGCGTTAAATTACTTTTCGTAACATTATATGTATTGTCATCAATGTAATATGTCCTATTATTATCGCCAATAATAATGTTATGCAAAAAAACAACATTATTTTTATCTGTACTCGTATAAAGTTTACCATTCATATTATTCCATTTATGCGATTTTACAATATCAATATAATCATAGTCAGTTATGAAAGTTCCATTAAGATTCCCATAATCATCAAATGTGTCAATTTCAATAATATCGCCAATAACCCTTATATTATTAAGCCTGTTTGTCCTTTTATCGTTATTTTCGTAAATCCATTTCTTTTTATTTTTTGAATATCTTGGTATATCACAATATGACTTATCTATTACTGTCCTAAATGACTCCTTGCTATTATACCCAAGTCCGTATTTTTCATAGCATTCCTGTAGTGTATGATTAACATAGTATTTCCTGATTTCATAAACTTGTTCTGAAGTCAAAATTGCATTATGGTTTTTTTCACCGATTCTAACGTTCAATTTCTTATGTTTAGATATATTTTCTTTAGTGTATACTTCAGGCATTACAGATTTCCACGTTACACCTTCAAAAATTTTTTCAAATGCACTAAAAGAAATCCTATCAGAATACATACTCCAGCATTCTTTGCACCCTATCTTACCATCATTATATATTGTACGTATCCTTTTAACATCGTCTACTGTTAATTTTGTTCTTGGATTAGCATCAAGTTGGCAACATTCACCATCTCTAGTTATATTGTATCCAAAATCTATATCAAATGATTTATATTTATTAATATATTTTCTTTCAAGTTTACCCAATTCATTAAAATCATCACTTGAATCTATCTGTTCTATATCAAAATTTTCCACCCCATACTTTGCTATTGCATTATACAATGGATGCATCTTTTCTTTTTTAATTACCATTTTTACACAAGCCTTATGTCCTTCCCATCTTTTTTTCAATGTAGTTGTAGTAAGTCCAATATAAACCTTTCCGTTTAGTTTGTTTGTAATTTTATATATAAAGCCCATGTTACACGTATTTTTTTATATAAATACTATAACATGGGGGTTGGTCATTACATTTTAATAAAAATAATCAAAATTTACTATAAACTCGTTTTGAAGCTTCTATTCTCCTAGCTTTTTCGAATGCACTTATTGGTCTTAAATATCCAATAACCCTTGTCCAATCTGATATATTTTCAGAGCCACAAACTGGACATTTATTAAAATGCTCTTTTTCTATATGGCCACAATCATTGCAACTGCTGTTAATCACATTAAACGTATAGTAACTTGTTCCATATTTTATTGCAACATCCATAAGTTGTAGATATTGTACCTTTGTCAAATGTTTGTCAAGGTTGATGTGACACCCAACACCGCCAGATAAGTACTTTGTAAATTCCCTTCCATGCATCTTTAATTTAACCAACGGAGATGCGTTTTCATCATCAGCCAAATAAAAATAAGAATTATATAAAACCCTATCTTCAGGCACCCAATATCCGTCAGCCTTATCCCATTTATAGTTTTTTCCGCCAAGAGATTCCGCAGGAACAAATTCAACATTTAGCTTATATTTTTTATCCGTTTCTTTTGATTCTTCATCTGAAATGAGTTCTGTTATATATGAACAATAATTTTTATATTCTTCATTATAATCGCATTTTAATCCAATAAATTCAGCGGATTCATTAAATCCATTGACACCTATTGTTGAAAAGAGTTTGCTCATTTTTATAAAACCTGCTTTTGATGCTGTTAACATACCCTTTTCCTCAACATCGTACAATAAATTCTTAAAAGCTTTATGATATTTTATTACACGTTTGACTATATTTCTAAAATATTTTTCAAAATTTTCAGTATTATATTCCCTCTTTTTCGGATAAAAATCATTGTCGCCAATACCCCTAAAATAATTTTGTATTATTCTATTTAAATTTAATGTTATCACGTTTGCTGAGCCTGTTTGAACACCAGTTAATCCATTGGTGAAACTAAACACATTAGAATCTATTTTATTTGAAAGTCTACAACAACTTGCAAGACTATCAGGCGTGTCTGACAGATAAACAAAAAACGAATGCCCTTCTGACCACATTTCAGCAGTAAAATCTTTATATTCTTTATCAATGACATCTTTTCCATCTGTCAACAAAGCCATTGTCTCAACTGGAAAAGTCAAAAGTGCCTTTTTTCTTTCTGCATTGAACCATTTCATAAAATCCTTTTGCAAAAAAGATACCCTTTCCCATTTTGGCTGCGTTCCATCAGGAAAATAAAAAGAATCAAACATTGAATGCCAATAATTCTTGTCGTAATAAGAAATGTTAGTAAATGGACTTTGGCTTGAACGATTACCAGAAGGCTGATTTACACCATAAACTATTTGTTGGTATGCTTGATGTATTTTTTCAAGAATTGTTTTTCTGTCCTTGACAAACGTTGAATCAGCATATTCATTTATGTTGTCCAAATAATCTTCACCAAAATCTTTTACGCAATAATAATCTATAAAATTAAATAATTCACCATAAGCAACCGCACCTTTGCATTGTGATGCCAATGAAAATGTTAAATTGACAAGCTGGCCACAAAAAGCATTTAAATTCTTTGGAGGTTTTGTGTTTAATCCATCCATATTTTTTGTTCCATCAACAACTAAAGGATATAGGGTAACAGCCTCGCAATAATTTTTTATACTAGGAGCAGAAGCCTCATCATGTGGATATATTATGTGGTTTTCAATATCACTTAGGTAATCTTTTGCAACTTCAGGAAAACTTTTATTTAATTCCTTTACAATTTTATATCTTTGTGTCTTCCTGTTCTGCAATTTATACACTTCACCGTCAAGATTGGAAACATTTTTATTTGTAACATTAGCATTTGGGTCCGTTTCTGAAGAAGTCGCCGCATTTTCGCCATTATTAACATAATCATCCATATATTTAACACGCTCTTTTATAAATGCATCATCTTCTCCATACTTTATATATGACCTAGCAACCTTTTTATTTATTCCCATTAACTGCTCTTCAACTTGTAATCTAATTTCTTCTGTCGAAATACCGTTATAAATTACCAGATTATCGCAAATCATATCACCTATAGAATCATAATAATCCTGCTTGCTTTTTTTATAAGCAGCAAACACACTACTTTTTACTTTGTTACAACTAAACTCTTCGTAAAAGCCATCACTTTTTCTTACATTCATACTTTTATTTTTTTTATTCTTATCTAGTAAAGATAAATAAGAGGCTTTTTCATTTTATCTGAAAAAGCCCCATATTTTTTTTTTAAAAATTATCATTCTGTTTTATTACACCAACAAAATTACCTTCTCCAATATCTTTATTATCAGTTTTTTGTGAAATTATTTCATCCTTTTTAGAATTTATTTCCCTAAATAATTTTGTGGTTTGCTGCTGCTGAAGTTCAGCAGCCTTTTCATCCCACGCAAGAGAATCATCAAACTCTTGAACTTCATCACAAGAAATAGTACTTATTCCGTTATCGAATTTTACATTATTGAATATTTTTCCTGACTTTCCTGAACGATTTTTGAGAACCGAAATTACCGCTTTGTTCTTGTCTATATCGCCAATCGCTCTTGCTATTGAAAGAATTAACTGTGCAACGTGTACTTTTTTTGCAGAGCCACTTGCTTGGTCCATTCTAACGACATCAGGACTATTCATACTATCTTTTGTGCCCTGTGTCGGAATCCAAATTGCACAATCAAGGTCATGTGCCATATTCTCCAACTTTCTCATAGTCACGCCTTCACGTGTCCACTCTGTGTCAGTTGAATATCCGCCCTTTTCAGGTGCAAGGCATTCGAAATAGTCTATTGAAATCAAATCAGGTTTAAATCCTGTGTTAATTAATCTTCTGACAAATATTTCAATATCGCTTGCACTTTTTGTTCCTGTCTTAAAATGTTTTAACTTTAGGTTGTTTTTTAGTGCTTCTTTGTCTTCAAAATTATTAAGCCAAGATGTAACCTCTTCTCTATCTTGTTGAGAAAGCCTTTTCATTGTTCTTGCTTCCCAACCCGTAATTCTTGAATAGTGCTTTCTTGTTATATCAACATCATCGTCTTCAAAATATATCTGCAACACCTTATAACCCTGATTGTTATTCATGTCACATTTATATCCTGCTGCATAAGCACAAATTGCAGTAGTAAATGTTGTTTTACCGAAACCAGCGGGAGCAATTATAAGTCCTAATTTTCCTTTATCAAGTCCGCCACCAAGAACATCGTCAAGAACGCTTACACCTGTCGGAATGGAAACAGTATAATCATTTGCCAATGCTTTATCCATCATTTCATAAATGTTATACCCAAAATCTTCATCCTGTCCGGCCATTGCCGCCTCGTCTAACATTCTTTGGCATTCCTCATAACGGTCAATATCACCTTTTCCCGCAATTTCAAGAATTTTATTAGCAACCTTAATTAAGTTTTGTTGCTTAAAAAATCGTAAAGCCGTTTCTTTTACAATTGTATAACCCTCATAACTTGTTTCAAATTTAAGTTTTTTAATGAGCGCATTCCACTCATCTAAATCATTTTGGGTTTTTGCCTTTTGATTCAGCAAAAACCCAATGACTTCGTAAGATGGCATTACATTTTCATTTTTGTAGTAATCTTTAATTGTTCCTACAAAAGTTCTAAGCAATGCGTCAGTAAATGCGTTTTGGTCAACAATTGATGCAATATCTTCAAAGAACCTTGGTTCTTCAACAAAAATCTTTACAAGTTTATATTGAAATTCAAGGTCTAAGTAGCCTAAGTTACTTTTATCTAATTGTTTACCCACCTATTACATAATTATATCACATTATATAGCAACATGGAAGAATCGTGGTTCCAACAATCAAAAATGTCATCCACGTCAACCGTATAATCCTTGCTATCAGGATAACTACAAGCGTAGCAAATGTTTTTAATCAAACCATACACAAGGTCTGATTTATCCTTAACCATCATATAGAGCAAATACTGCTCAAAGGTTAAATGTTCTTTGTCCTCCTCTGAGAACTTACCTCTCTTATTGGAAAGGTCAATCTTATCCCTAACAAACTTAGGATAATAACCATCCCAAGTAATAGCACAAACCTCTTGTCCGTCAACCTTAAAGGCAAACTTATATGAAGATTTATTATCTTCAGGATTTGCCTCAGTAAGTTCACCATCGTCAAATTTACTGCCAATTGGCTTTGCTGTCTTGTCTGCACAAAGAACAAAATCAGTCTCAGTGTTTCCCCTAACAACAAGGCCCTCTCCAATCGTCATCTTTGCAAAATTTTCGTCTTTTTCAATGTATTCTTCCATTTGCTTCTGAGATTCAAAAACCCTCGGTGCATAAATGGAAAGATAAATTTGCGTCTTATCCCTAAGGTCTCTGTTAATGACAGAAGCACACCTTCTAATTGCGTTTGTCAATTCATAAGAACGCAACGAAGTAGGATTAAAGTTATTAATTCTGAAGTAACGCTGACAAATAATGTTACCATCAGTAGTAAAAACAAACTCGAATCTTTCTTTATAGTCCTTTTGTTGTGATTCGTTGGACTTTGTTTTAAAATCTACCATAATTTAAAATTTAAAAAAATTAAACAATCCGTTCAAAATCAAAATATACTTAGATTATATAAATTATTATTCAAAAAAGCAAAATTTTTCTTAAAAATTATTCTGACATCTCCGCTTTAAACTTACTTTTTTCCCTCTCAGACAACTCTTTAAATGGTATAAAAAAGCTTGAAAAAGAATTAGGATTAATCAAATCCTCAATACCATCCCTTTTAATCATTTCATACAAATTTTCAAAAGAACGACCATCTGGGTCCAATGGGGCATACATCATTGACTCTATATCATTCTCAGCCCTCTTGGTGAGCAAAGGATGTTTCAAATCTATGATTTTTTCATTGATTTCATAAAAATCACCATCATATTTCTTGTTTGAAACACCATTAACTATGTTTTCGTGCCATTGTAATGGCTTTTTCTTCTGTTCTACACGTTCATCAATCAGTTTTTGGGCCCTTTCTTTAACCTCATTTACGCTTACTGGCCGCTCTGCTATCTCAGGCATTAATTCCATAAGCCTGTTTTCAGAAAGTCCCTTTATATTACCTATATTATCTGATGTATCACCGCAAAATATCTTCTTTATAAGTACATTTTCGATTGGATACCCTTTAATTGACTGAAAATTCTTAACCGAAAGGTATTTCTTGATTCTTCTATCATAAACTGATACAGTTGGAGTAATTAATTGTGTTAAATCTTGGTCTGAACTGACAATAACAATCCTTTCCTCTGATTTTTTATGCAAAGTGTAATATGCAATAAAATCATCACCCTCTGTTTTATTGTCAAAAAGAACCCTTATGAATAATTCTTCACAATATTGCATTATAATGTTTCGTTCTCGTTCAAAATTCTCGTCAACAATATACTTTTTCTTCCTCCTTTCTTCCTTTAAAGCCTTTTCTTCATCAGAAAGTGATTCTTCACGCTCTTTTTTCTTGTTTTTATTGTATATAGCCTTTTCCATGCACTTAATTGTCATGTTTAGGCGTTTCCAATAGTCACTTTCATATTCACCGTCAATAACTTGCTTTGCGTAATTTTTATCCCTGTTTGCTTTATACTCATTATATAAATTATATCGTAAAATACCAGACTCAGAATCATCGAATACGATATAAACATAAGAATACTGATAGTCTTTTAGCATCAACTTAATTTGAAGAAGAAATTGAAATATACCACCATAATGAATTCCATCTGAATTAACTTTTGTATCAGCCATACATTGTCGCAAAAGGTTATTACCGTCAATTATCAATGTAAAAAACGGCTTTGTAGATAATTCTGGATGCAATTCTTTAATATTTTGTCTTACCGGTTGTGTCATGATAAAGTTGCAAGGAAACCAACTGTTCCATAGTTGGAGGAATTGCAACGAGCCCTTTGTCTATTTAAATATTATTTTTACTGACTACTCCAATAACTAAAGTAGTTGGATTCTTGGGGAAGGCTTGCAGTACTCTGCTACCTTAAGTCCACAAAGGGATAGTCCTTCCATCTCTATGTTTCTAATGCAAATATACTAAAAACATTTCAAAAAACCAAAATTAAAGAATCTCTGCTTTCATCCATCCATTAAAATGGTGGGTTTTCACACAGGAAAATCATAAAATAGACAAGTTTCAATTTTAAAAAACAATCAAATAAATTATTGGTTATTTATCCATTTATACCGTATAAGTCCACAATCCCATATTTTATAGTATCCATTGTCATTCATTATATCAGATTCACTCTTTAAATTATCAGAATTAAATAATTTACAAATTTTACTTTTTCTAAAATTAAATTTATGAACACGTTCACACATACCTAATTTTATATATTTATAATCAGGTTTTAATATTAAATCCTTTGTGAATCCAAGTTTTTCATAAAAATTATTATTATAATCAACCCACCTAATATCAGCAAATGATTTTATTTCAGAAGGATTATATTTTTTTATAAAAAAACTAAGCATTTTTCCGCCACACCCAATACAATTTGTATTTAACTTTGTTGAAAATCTATTAAGTTCCCATTTATTACTGTTTTTATAATCTTTTAAAAAACACATTGAGCCAATAAGTTCATTTTTGTAAAAACAACCAATACAAACATTTGATTTTGAATATCCTTGTATATGGTTTTTTTGCATAAAAAAAGAACATTCTTTTTTAGATATTTCTTTTATTTTGCATTTTCTTCCATATATTTTTTCTCCATTATTACATCCTAATATGTGCTTTAACTTATCAAGAACAATTTCTTTTTTGTTTAAATATTCATCTTCAAAAATCTGTATAAGGCGTATACCGTTCTTGTTTGCTAAAATTGTTTTATTCAAATGGTAATTTTTGTCTTTACCATATTTTTCTGAATGCCATAGCAGACCATTATATTCAATTCCAACTTTCTTTGATGGTACATATAAATCAATTTCATATGGAGATATGATATTACGATTTCTTTCTTCGACACTACATTCACCAAGCATATTTTCAATAAAATTTTTAATCTCAATCTCTGCTTTTGATGTCTTTTTTGCGCATTTTGGACAGCCTTCACCTCTTAAATGGGAATCAAGAGTTTGCCAAAACTCGCCATGCTTCGGGCATATAATGCACACTTTATCCCTTTCCCTATTAAAATCCAATTTAGAATAATCATATTCTCCATTATGAATCTTGTTTAATACATCTAAAATATTTTCCTTTGTAATCCTATTTTTATCTATAGCACTTTTAATACCACATTTTTTACATCCACGCCCAGCTAAATGCAAATTTGGCGTTTGCCAAAATTCACCGTGTTCAGGACAAATTATACACACTTTAGTCTTGCTGTTTACATATTCAACTTTAGAATAGTCATATTTTCCTTTGTGAATTTCTTTTGCTTTTTTTATAAAATCTTCTTTACTACATCTATTTTTTTTAGAAAGTTTCTCTTTTGAACAAATAGGGCATCCACATCCGTGTAAATGTGATAATGGGTTTTGGAAAAAAGAGCCATGCTTTTTGCATATTATTTCTATTTTTTCATCACAGCCTTCATAAACCGATTTAGAGTAATCATATTTGTCCCCGTGAATTTCTTTCGCTTTTTCTATAAATTCTTCAATGTTTTTCCTTTTTTTATCAGAAGAAATTTTAATTCCACATTTTTTGCATCCGTTTCCGCTTAAATGTGAATTTGGGGTTTGCCAAAATTCTCCATGTTCGGGGCAAATTATACAGACTTTTGTTTTTTGATTCACATAATTAACCTTTGAATAGTTATATTTGTCGCCATGAACTTTTTTAGCGTTTTCCACAAATTCAATATAGTTACTACTTCTTTTTATTTTTTTTGAAGAACATTTTGGACAGCCGTGATTCTTTATATGATTTAATGGCAATTGCCAAAAATCCCCATGTTCAGGACATACAATACAAACCTTCTCATTCATCCCATTATATTCAACTTTAGAATAGTCATATTTTTCCCCATGAACGTCTTTTGCTTTTTCTACAAATTCTTCTTTTGTTAATTTTCCCATAAAAAAATAAGCCGAAATTAATGGCAAACCCGCCAGTTTACCAAAAATGACGGCTATTATTACAAAGCATAAAACAAATGTGGCGGCACGTATTTTATGACTAATTATTATTCAGTAATAAATAGTTTCAATATTATAGATTATACAAATTTCAATTCAATTTCAAAAATGATAAAGAAAAATTTGTGTCAACTGGTATATACTTCCCTAAATTAATTCCATAAATCCAATATTTTTGACACAATTTTTGACCTAACGACATCAGAATTATCAAAATGTGTTATTGATACTTCATCTAAATCCTTTAGCGTATCCATTGCATATTCCATTCCAGACTTGTTTTTGTTATTGTTAATCAATTTTCTATCGCATTGTGTCAAATCGCCAGTTATGATTACTTTTGTTAGCATATCCTCTTCGCTGTCATCATCTTCTATTCTTGTTAAAATTAATTTTAAATTTTCTTTTGTAAATTGTTCACACTCATTTACCAATATTATACCGTTTATTGATTTACCTCTAATATAATTTACAATTTGAAAATCTATTTTTCCATCTTTTATTAGATAATCAATAACCTCATTATAGTTTGAATTTCCGCTTTTTTTCAATATTTTTTTCATTGTATCAATATCAGCTTCAAGAAACGGTCCTATTTTTTCATCATAATTCCCCTTTAAATATCCAATTTCAATTCCATCACCCCCTGAAGGACAAGTTGGAACGATTATTGTTATTTTTTCACATCTACCATTTAACAATTGTTTTAAACTATATGCCAAAGAAATATAAGATTTTCCAGTACCAGCCACCCCTTCTCCAAAGCATATAACATTATTTTTATCGTCAAGTTGTTTTAAAAATTCTTTTTGATGAGAATTTTTACATTTTATATGTACCTTACACGATTCAAAATCAATTATGTTTGTTTTAATTGGATACATTTTTTCACTAATGTAAGCAAGTTCATCTTCATCCAATGATTCCACAAGTCTCTTTTTCTTAGCCATAAAAACAATTTTTTTAGAATTATTAACGCACAACAAAAAAAGGCACTACTATCTACATAGTAGCGCCTTATTGTTGTTTAATTTATATTAAAAGTCATACAATACATTGTAATTTACTTTATAACATAAATAGTAGTTATCCTTTAATTATCCTTAAAAGTTCTTCATCGTTTGTTGCATATTTATCATCTTTATCCAAATACCTTTTTTTAAATTTCATCATCATTTTTTTCTTCAAATGAAATATCATTAACATCATTAACTCTATTACATCCATTACTGTCAGCTATTTCATTAAGTCGCTTTAACAACTCCGGGGCTCTATTTTTCTTATAGTCCTCTTGTTCTTCCTTGCTCATTCCTATTATACCAATATCAGTACAAATAAATTCTCCCTCATATGTTACATTAAATGGACTCGGTAATTGGTTTTTAATAACCTTAATTTTTGTCTGTGTACCATAATTATACGTTAGCCCCTTTGATACGGCAGAAAGTCTCTTTACAGAAGCCTTTAATTGGCCACCAAGAAGAATAATCAATCTTGAACGATAAGTAATTGATTTTCCTCCCTTCATTTCCATACTAGGTGGAGCAACGGGATTAGTAGTACCATCAAGCCAAATTTTATTAACCATAATCATTGTGTTTGAATATTTGGAAGAAATTTTTCTTGATGACGGAATCTTGTTATCCATAATATCTTGGAATGCAGCAGAAATTGTGCCAGCATCAAACATATTGTTTCCAACCTTACTGTTATATGATTTTAATCCGCCAATACTTCCAACAGAATCCCATAAAAACAAGAAACCTTGGTCAATGTCCCCATTTGCTTGCGCTTCAAGAAATTCATTAATTGAATACACAATGTCCTCAATAACCGCAGAAGTTCTCTTTTTACCTCCACGTTTTCCAGTTGAATAATCAATATCGCCATATCTTTCCATTAATATTGCATTATTGAAATAAACAAACGGTCCATCGTATTCAATAATTCTATTTTCTTTTACAACTGTTACATCACCGCTTTCTGGGTCAACGACTTCAACATTAACATTGCCATAAACAGGTGTTGCGTCCATTCCCATATCTATAGCATATTGGAAATCAAAATTGTTTTCAGTATCATAAATTACAGGAACAATTCCTTGTCTTTGTGCTGAAACAATTGCATGGTTTATTAATGTACTTTTTCCAGTGTTAGGATGTCCACAAATCGTTGACACATAAGACATTGGAAATCCAGGCATTTTTGTTGCCTCTTGAAATGCCTTTGGCATTATTATCCATTCTAACGGTTTGTCTGCATTACTTGCATTTTGAATTTCACCTTTTTCAACACTAACACCAAATCCCATTTTTGCTTTCAAATCAGAAATATTGTTTTTCTTTTTAATTGGTGCTTTCTTTTGTGGCTGTGCCATATTTAATCATTTTTTTTATACAAAGGATTTCCTGTCTTCTCAAAATAGCACTTTCTGCATAAAGACACATACCTATCATCACCACCAACTTCAATTTGTTCTCCGTCAGTGACAATTTCGCCATCCTTATTTATTCTTGCATTAAAAATAGTCTTACTGTTGCAATAGCAACTTGATTTTATTTCCTCGAAACTATCTGCAATTTCAAACAATCTCTTTGAACCAGGAAATAATTGTGTTTTAAAATCAGTCCTTAAACCATAACATAAAACATTTGTTCCAAAATTATCAGCAACAGCAGCCAATTCATCAACTTGTTTTTCAGTTAAAAATTGGCATTCGTCTATAAGAATCCATCTAAGGCCCTTTGCTCCATAAAACAAATCAGCATTGAGATAATTTGAAACAAGTTCAAATATGTTATCGTTTGTTGTTATGCCAACACACTCTATGTCACCAATTGCCCTTGAATGGACAACATCTTCTCCATCCCTATCGTCTATTTTACTTTTAAGGACAATAAAAGGTATAGAATGTATTTTGAAATTATGAGCAGTGGCAATCAAATGAAGGCTTTTGCCACTGCCCATTGCTCCATAGTTGAATTTAATTTTTCCGTGATTACACATATATTAATAAGGTAAATCATCATCGTTAATTTCCAGCGAACCAACAAATGAATTATTGTTAGATTTCTCGTTTTCTTTAACTTTATTTTCCGCTTCCTTGATTTCTTTGTCTACTTCATTTGTGTTAGCGCTATGTTCTGCCTCATACTCTTCCTTATCAACCCAAACACCCTTTGACTTGTCAAACCAAGGAGTTCTCATTTGGGCCACAAGATTAAGATATTCATATGGCTTACATGTGAATACTTCTTGCCATTTCTTTTTGTCAAATATCCATTTCTTCATCAATTCCTCGTCTTTTGATAATGGGCTTCTGTCACCATCGTCAATAATACTTGGTGCTGACTTTTCTGCTGATGTAATTGTAACGTTCAAGTCACGGCCAGTGTAAATATCAAGTATATTGTTTGTTTCTCCCTTTCTTGCAGCAGCATCTTCCCTTAACTTAGCCAAGTTTAAAATTTGGTTGTACGGGTCTGTCTTATCCTTTGCCCTAATATTAAATTTCCAAAACTTTACACCATCTTCTTCCTTTCCACGCTCAATACACCTAACAATAACGGCTTCTTGACTCTTGAATGCAAGAGACGCTTCTTGTAATGCTTTCTTCTTTACTGGGTCTGTTTCTTTTGTTGATTCCAAATAAGCGGCATAGTTCATTTCGCAAAATGGACACTTTGTACCATACTTTTCATGGTCAATTCCTTCCGTCTTATTTAAACAAATGTAGGATTTATACGGCTTTTCGCCTGGTTTTACCATATCTTGAGGGACTTTCACGTTGTGAATGTGTATTTTCGCAAACGGACTACCTGTTTCCAAGTCCATCGGTAATAACCTTATCGTAAGTGTCTTTTGGTCTTCGCCATCTGAAAGTCTTACATTTAGGTAGTTTTTAACATCAAAACCTTCTTTCTTTGGTTTTTGTTCATCATTTTTTTCATTTACTACTGAATCTAAACTAATGTTTGGTAATTCGATTAAGTTACCCATAAATTAAAAATTTTTTTTCATAAAATTATTATTTTAAAAATGTTAATAAATAAAACTATTTCTTATATAATATACAAAAAATGTTATAAAAAAACAATTATTGGGCCACAATAATGCAGCCCAATAATTTTAATAGCCAAAAATATCCTTTAACCCAACTTTATTGTTTGCAATATCTTTTGCAATTGAGCCATAATCAACAAAATCATCAATGTCACCCTTCGTTATTTTATATTGTGGGTCATCTGCACCATTGTTGTCAGACTCAGCACTATAATTGTCAGGAGCATAATTGTTCATATACTCATTAGGTGTCATATCATAAGGTGCTGATTTCGTTGAACGCATTGTCAATCTTTGCATTGGTGTTGGATTTCTTCTTTCCATTTCTCCTTTAAGAGCACCAAGATATTGATTTGTATGTGTATCAATATCATCAATTCTTTTCTCTATACCGTCAATTGATGCCATTAATTTTTCAAATTTTGACGTTAAAGAATCAACTTTCTTTTCAGTATCTTCTTGTGCGTCAGTTAAATCGTCAATCTCAACAACATCATCGCCAGGGCCAGGAACATCTCCGCCCATCGCGTTAGGGTCACCACCCATCATGCTTGGGTCGCCACCCATAGGAGCGCCACCCATTGCATTAGGGTCACCACCCATTCCATCCATTCCTGCATTTGGGTCTACACCTTGTGGAGCAAATCCCTCAGGTGATTGTCCACCACCCATTGGGTCACCACCCATTGGGTCACCACCCATTGGGTCACCACCCATTGTGTCTCCGCCCATAGGAGCACCTCCACCCATTGGGTCTCCGCCCATTGGGTCTCCACCCATAGGAGCGCCACCACCCATTGCCATTGGGTCACCACCCATAGCATCGCCACCGGCATTTGGGTCATTTTCATCTTCAACAACACCTTCAGGCGTTACATATTCAACTAAATGCCTAAAGTTTTGTCTTACTTCGTTTAAATCAATTTTAGTCATTTAGTACTTGTCTATTATCCTCTGTAAGAATTATTTTAGATGACTCGGTTCTTTCAATCAAACCACGGTCTTTTTTTACAACTTTTACATTATCTGACAAAATATTTGCCCTTTCCTCAGCAGCTGAGATTTGTTCTTCATTAATTGCCATATCTTTATTTTTTTTTGTAGACTTATTCTTATCTTTTGGCTTAGTTTCGTTTTTTTCTTTAGCCTGTTCTAAAACCTTTTCTTCTTTTTCAGGCTCTTTTGTTTCTTCATTGTTAGTGTCAACATTTTTTTTGTTAGCCCAAATTCCTATATTTTTTTTCGGAACTAACACCCTTGTTTTCACTATTACCCTCGGTCTAAACATTTTACACTATTTTCATATAAATAGTAGTTAATTAGTAAAAATAAGTCAATAAAACAAACAAGGTATTGCATATTTGTAATCAGAAAACAAAATTCTTATATCAAGAGGTAATGAATCTTTTCCAGATATTACAATTGTATTTTTATAAACAAGACGTAAAAATGCATTACTATCAACACCAACATAAGAAAATTCCCTAATAGAAACACCGTAAACAACATTATTGTCTTTGTCATAAATGTAAACAACACCATTGTTAATAAATGATGTTGTTTTTATATCAGTATTTCTTATCAAATACTTTACCCTAAGAAAATCTTCAGATTTAAATCCATCTGTTAAAATGTTGACATACACATATTTAATACCATTAACAAATTTAATTATTGAATCAAATATAAATTTAGAAAGTCTACTCTCGTATACATTTCTTTTTTCTCTCGGACCATAAGTCCATTTTGTCATTTCATCAATATTCATGTCAAGAAGATTGAAATTCGGATAATTCTTTTTAGTCATTTCAAGGCCAACACATAATGTTGGTATACCATCTATTAAATCATCCTTTTTTTCAACGACATTGTACAAAATTTTATCAGAAAATAAATTTTTAGTTAAAATATTAGCAATCAGTTGCATAAATTAAATTTTTGATATTATACAAAAAATATCACAAAACAACAAATTAAACATATTTGATTCCGTCAATGTATGACCAGTTTTTCCAACCTCTTCCATCAAGGTCAGTTTCAACGACATTATATGTATGTCCCTTTGCTTCAATAACTTTACCTCCGCCTATATATACACCAACGTGACCTGGCATATACACAGCAAGTCCATGAACATCCCTAGGAATTGTACTTATTGAGCCTTTAACGCTTGACCTGCTTAGTAATCCGTCTGCCGTGCAATCTTTAAATTCATTTCCATCATATTTAGGGCTTGGGTCTTCTGGGTTATTTGACCACATGTACCACTTTATCAATCCAATGCAATCATGAACTTTTTACCCATTTGGTCCTCATATTTTGGCATTTTATCATAACTATATTGGTCAGGATACGTTTTTCTATACCAAGACAATAAATTTGTTGTTGACTTAGAGCCATAGCCTCCAAACCAATATTGTCTTCCCAATTGAGCACGGCAATATGCAACAAGACCTGTATTTGTTTTTCCATCAATAGGACTGCTTGGTGCGCCAGGACTTACCTATGAACTACCTCCGCCAGTTCCGTCAGCAAATTGATTTGCTTCTATTGCATTAATATAATTTACAATAGCATTTACATGCATATCAGCGATTGCGGCACAACCTTCAGGACTTTCAAGCCACCCTCTGCCTGTTACATATCTCCCAGTTTCATCAATTTTATCAAAATCAGGTGATGTCCACTTTGTTTCCATATCAGAAGTATATTCTGGGAAGAAATTCTCTGTTAGAATGTGCGCACAATCAAGACCAACACCTGGGTCGCCCTTATCATTCTCTTGGCTCGTTGCAGGTAACAAATAGCAATACATTCCGTCTTTTTCTTGTTTTACCTTATTTAACATATCTTTTGACTTTGGTAATTTTGCAATAGGCATCATTCTAAATGATGACCTATTATCAACCATTTTTTGACAAGCAGCCCTAGTATAACTACCAAAAACAGCAGCATCTCTTCTCAACTTCCATGGCGCTCCATTAAAACTCTTACCATAATATACCGCAAAATACCCAGTAGTATTTGTCTTTCCGTTACAGCCTGTAGGTAGTCCATTCCAGTGTGGAACAATTGATATTACGCAATCAGAACCATATTTTTCAATAAGTTCTCTTGTTTCTTTTAAACTATATCCTCCACTTGGGTCATGGCTTGTTTTACATCTATGTATATTATCAGCATAACTCGTTCCATCCTTAAATTTCTTCTGTTTTAATCTTGGAATTATATAGTTATCTATTAATTTTGAACTCCAAGCATTTTCAGTTGCCTTTGCTATCTTACCATTTTCAGTACTATGAGCAGGTGTAAAACATATCAACGGCTTTTGTGGAGTAATATTTGTTGAATTATAATCAGACTCATCAGAATATCGCAACTTTTTATTTGGATTTGCCTTTATATTCTTTTCATTATATGAGCCTCCTCCAATTTCGCCAGCAGCCAAAGCCGTAACATCAGATATACCAACGGCAGCAGAAACTTCTGGTTCGACACTTCTTGAATTTAAATCAACAATTACTTCAGCATCAGACATTGGTATTGCATATTTATTTTGTCTATATCCAACAATTGTAGTTGTAACATCTCCAGGCCTTATACTATGTGTTACTTTTTGTATTAAATAAGCGCCTTTCCATAAAGGTATATTATTCAATTGGAAATACATTGGTGGGAATATCTGCATATTTCCCATCATTTCTACTGTACATTGATATGAGTTATTACTATACACTTTATAAATGTCCTGCCCATAAAGTGTCG
This sequence comes from uncultured Bacteroidales bacterium, assembly GCA_937892025.1. Taxonomy (GTDB): domain Bacteria; phylum Bacteroidota; class Bacteroidia; order Bacteroidales; family WCHB1-69; genus UBA1205. Next base: position 57,631 of record CALAVA010000238.1, on the reverse strand, counting down.
TTTCTCTTGGTGCTTCTGAAGCCTTTGATACGATGTTAAATGTTGCGTTAAGTCCAACTTCAGTAACTCCGTGAGTAGCAGTTGATAACTTAATATCTTTAAAATACGCTTGATTTTGTTTAGCAAACGTGACACCAAAAGCTGGAACTTCAAATCCGCCATCGCAGAAAAGGTCTCCTACTATATCTTCATTTGTCAAATCAAATCCATCACCATCAGGGGACCATCCATTCATATCAATGCTTGTGTTATCCCCATTTCCACCTGAATCTCCAAGGTGCTCAGATGGCTTATAAGTATATAGAAACATATAAGTTGACGTATCATCATCCCAATCTTGACAAGTTGGAAACGGTTTAAACGCCTCTTCTATTGAACCAGGGTCTGTATATATGAATCTCTGAGGAACTGCAAGTAAATATCCACCGCAATCAACTGCAACGTCAGTTAAAAATTCATATATTGTTTTTCCTGTTACGTGCATAACCCCTTCTGTAGTATTAACTTCAGACGTTGGCAAACAACTATTAATCCATTCAACAATTTTAGTTAAATTAACAGTCAAATTATATCCAATATCGTGGAAAAAATTATCACAATATAAGAAATGGTCAAGTTCATATCCACTATCCCTATAATCCGCATTCCACATGTTTGTTCTATTGAATCTCCAAGTTTTCTCTCCCTTATAAGAGCCGCATATCCATTTGTCATACAAACTCTTTAAAGTCATATATGTTGAAAGTTTAAGGTCTTTGTTTCTAAATGGGTCTTGCGCATTTGCTTTATAAACCGCTTCGGCAATATTGCCATTATTGTCATTTATGTCTTTTACCATATCGCCATAAATTACATTCAATTCCTCCATAAATCCGTTAAGTGCCTTTCTCATATCAGAAACACTACAAGATAATTCTTTATCTCCCTTTTCACTATAACACCCATTATAATAATCAAATGTGGTACACATTGATGTTAATGTGTCCCTTAGGAATTTCTGTAACTTATACGATTTATCAGCAATATCATCAGAACTACTAACAATGCCGTTCTTTAAATAACTATTATTCAAGCCATTTTTAAACTTTCCATCAATATAAAGACTTGCATCTGTCAAATATTTTTCATTTTCTCTATATTCACTATTTGCCCAATCTTCAAAATATTTTATAAGATATTTTCTTCTTGACAAAGTTGCATTTAATGGCTTTTTGTTTTTCTCATAACTACCGCTTTGATTTTGTAATATTGGTAATATTGTTTCCATATCACTTCCAATTTCAAGCGTGTTACAAATAAAACTTTCATCTCTTCCCGGCTTTTTATAATTGTATTTTTTGCCAAAAACAGTTCCGCTAACTTTAACCTTGTTGCTATCGTAATTTTCTTCCCACCAATAGAAAGCACCCTCTCTTAATAATGATATTTTGGGAACAACACCATTTTCAGACTTTTCTTCAATTCCTAAATTACTGCCTATTAATGGTATAGACATCATAAACAAATATGCTCTTGCCTCATCGTTGTCTTGTAACCAATATAACGGCAAATCATAAAGAGAAGAATTAGTTCCTCTATTTTTACCAATTCCGTTAATCCTTGTTGGTCGTTTTACAAACATGTCTTTCATATCGCCAGTTGCCATTTCTTGAGCAACTTCTTTTCCAGAAACAGTACCGCCTGAATCTTCAAACATTTTCTTTGAAAGATATTTTACTCTTTTTTCACCCGTATCAACATTATCCCTATAATGCTTTATTGCTGACTTATTACGGAATAATTCTCCATATTCATAAACGCCTCTGCTACCATATTCATCACCTTCAGCCTTGTTTTTATCTCTTTCCTTTAAAGTTTCTTCAACATTTGTAACTTCAGCATCAAAATTTGATATAAGCGTTCTAAGATAATCCCTTTCTTCTATAAGGATAAAACTACCAGTATCAGTTTCTTTATCAGAACAGAATTTCTTATGGTCATCTGTCGAAATGTATCTACAATCACGATAGTTCATACAATTCATACCACTATCATCTTTTTTGACCAAATTAGGCTCTTGCATACCAATTGGTAAAAAATGATAATTGTTACCGCTACCACCTTGAATATAATTAAAAACAAGTTTACCTCCTTTCTTTTCAAAAAGATTTTTCTTGTCACCATAAATCCAAGAATCAGTTATTCCTTCCTTGTTCTTTTCTCCCGTCAAGTAAGAAATAAAATCAGCCTTTTCACTTCTTTCATTTTTTTCATCGCCATATTTTGCTATAAACTCCATAAATGGCTTTGAATTAATAACGTTATCGCCAACTGCTTTAAACAAATTAACGGCTTCCATTCGGCCAAAACTCTTTACTTCTTGCCTTGAATCATCGTTTACATTCATATAATAAAATGCCCTCAAAGCAAATGTGAATAATATATCACCCTCTATTCCTGCTGAGTTGTTTCCAATTCTACTATTCAAATAAGCATATGGATTTGAATATTTTCCATTATTTGCCAAATCAAATGTGGTTAAAGGAATAAAAGCGCCAGTGCTTGTAGATGGAGAAGAACCATTTGTGGTATAAGTGCCTCCACTTTCCTTTAATTTATCTAATTCTTCTTTTACAAGTTCAGCCTCTTTCAAATATAATTTTGCAGCAGTAAGTAATTCTGTGACAAACTTTGTTTCTAACAAATATTCTTCTCCTTTTGCCAATTCACCAGGCCATATCAATTCTTTTCTCTTTGATGTTTTGTTTTCACCCCTATCAAAATAATTTTCATTTTTTGTTTTTCCAGTATTACGTTCTTCGTAAAAACTTGTTGCAGGGTCATATATATCTCTATAATATGCTGTAAATGGTGGTAAATATTGGGCCCTAACATTAGCGGTTTCACCTTCTTTTGTCTTTAAGAACATACTCTCTGTATCTGTATCATATTTTCCGCCATCTTCTCTTAATTCATCAAAACTTTCTTTTTTTCTTGGTGGTTCATGCCCATCCAATTGCTTTTTGATTTCCTTTAACATTTTATATTCAACTTCCAAAAACGTATCAAGATGTGCAAAAGCCAAATTAAAAATATTTCTTATTGATGGTCTAAATCCAAGTGCTTTTTCAATTAAAATATTCCTTTCATTCTTAAATTCAGACTCAATATCAGGTCTTTTATCACTAAGTTTCTGTGACCTCTGTGCTAATTCCTCCATTATGCCATGATATTGGTTTGTAGTACCTTTTGTATATACATAAACATAAAATTTCTTTCCGTCAGTAACACCAGGTTCGTTTTTTATCCTTTCTGTTATAACATCTTTTAAAAATGAATTTGCTTTATTATAATTTGAATTATCAAATTCTCCATTTGCTTTGTTTGTTACGGATAATTTATATGTTTTAACATTCTTGTTTATTTGGGCTACACCACCATCGTTTTTTTTGCAAAACTTGCCCAAATCTCCAAATTTAGTATTTAGTCCTTCGTAATACGTGTCAGAATATCCATTTATTGCATCTGAAAAATTAACAACAGACTCCCAAAAATCAGGCCCGTTTTCTTCAAATACAACTTGGTATGCCATTTGCCCATAGCCTTGAGTGGTGTCTTCATATAAAAATTTAGAATCCTTAAATGGATAAGATTCAAGTATAGCATTAAGTGAAGCATATTCTTCATCTATATCCTGCATTGCCTTTTTAGAATTTGCTTCGTTTTCCAATATTGGCTGTGACATTGCAACTTGGCCTAACTTTAATGCAAGTTTTGGAAATGTCATCATATCACATTGTCTAATTTCTCCGCCATTTCCATCGCTTCCATAAAAACAAAATACACCTTCGCTGATTTTTCTCTCCCAATATTCCTTACCAGTCTCCATATACGGAGCAATCGCTATATAAGTCATTGGTAAATCAGCAAATATTCCATACAAATGGCCAATAAAATCAACATTAAAAACGAAATTACCGTTTGTACTATCAAATTCAATGTCAACTTTACTAATTGTTAGTCTATATGAGATTCCTTTTCCATAAAATCCCTTAACCTTTAATATAAAAAGAGGATAAGGCATTGAAAAGAACGCTTTATACAACTGATATGAACGGCCTCTCTTAGATTCATCATAATAATTGTTTTCTACGGGCTGCATAACAGTACCACCTCTAACATCTACAAATCTAATATTTACAAGAGGGTGTAAATATGTTTGATACTCAATATTTATTGATTCAATTCCAAGACATTCTGTTGTATTGTCTTCTGGCTGCATTAATGATATGTCTGTAAAATTTGTAGTTAAAAATCCATCTGTACCACCAAGAAACGACAAACTTCCATCGCTTGTTGAATATCTATAATCTTTAAATTCATTTGTAACTTCGCCAAATCCGCATGAATACCTGTTATAAACCCTAACAAGTAAATCAATAGCAATACTATAATCCTCAAGTGGATATGATATTGAATCAGAATTTGTTCCTTCGTGATTTTGAAACGAAACAACATTTGGGTCGAAATAGTGTATTCTACCCATATTAAATTTTCCGTTTTCCATAATTACCCGTAATATTTTTTATTCTTTTCAATTGATTTTTGATAATCATTTAATGAAACAATTAATGGATATGGTATTCTCAGTTGAGCACCATCTGGAATGTTAAACTCTAACGAACCATATTTTGCATTTGCTTGTAAAATAAGCCACGCATAATTAGAACTATTGTAATACTTGTACGAAACTTGGTCAAGTCTTGTCTTTCCCTTTTCGTATATAATATATTTATCACTATCTTTAACAGGTATTTCGCCAAAAGAAACTATTTCTATTTCTTTTCCGTTTCTAAATTGAGAATATCTATCAAATGAATCCATAATTATTGTTTTTTATTTCCATTTATTATATCTTAATACATTTTACCTAAATCAGAAGTATCAACTTCAACAAATCAATTTACATATTCATCAGTTACCTTAACGTTATCGCTTCCCTTTCCAACATCTTTTTTAGGTACATTAACTGTTACATCGTACATTGATTGACCTTTAACGTCTGCTTTATGGTCATAAACAGAAGCATTTGCATAATAGTTCGATGTGACAGCATTTTGAAGCCTTTCTATTGGGCCAGCAAGGTCTTGACCACCAATAAAATTAAAATTCATATTAACATTTGCATACATTGGTTGAACGCCAACACCCTCAGGGTTTAAATCCCATGGTATACCACTACCATTGTCATAGTCAATACTTATAGACGTAATACAAATCTTTGTATGGAAAAAGTCACCAATCCTCAAAATACAATATGGTGGTCTACCAAAAGCAAGGTTTCCTGCATATTTTAGCATATCGCTACTACTATTATTAACTCTGCCAGAAGACAAATCAATAGTTGGGCCTTGTCTTGTGCATTGGTGTAAAAATGTTAACCTTGCATTAAATCCTTCAGGCGTTACTGAATGGAACACAGGATTAAAATATCTAACTTTATTTATAATTCTTTGATATGCAACATCGTCATAATCAATTTCTGAAAAATAAAGATATTCATTATCGTGTCTATAATCATCAACAACTTCTTCATTACTTGTTGACAAATATTCATTTAATTTATCTTCAACTACATTATCAAGACCATATCCATTAACAACATCTTCATTAATATTAATTGTTTCATCTTCATATGATTCAGCCTTTGTCGTTGTTGCCTCATTCCAACTTATATGGAAAACAGCATATGCACAACGCCCTATCTTAGCATCAATTTTATTAACATCAGGATGTGCAGGGTCAAGGTCATTTGCCGGAATTTCAGCCTTTTGGAATGGCCTATTAAAGTCTTCTTCTGTTAAACTTTTACAATTTAAAATTAATGCATTTTTTAAAAATTCAGCACGTCTTTCCTCTAATTTTATATTGTTCTCTCTACGCCCGTGACTTGAAGCACATCCGTAAACATCAATAGAATCTATATGTATATCTTCAAATGAATCTCCAAAAATTTCTTCGTCTGTTATAAGCCTATTCAAACTTGAAAGTCCGTGTTGAGTATCAAATATGCTATAAAATTCAAACCCATCATCTTGTCCATTAAATACAGAAAGTTCAATAAGCGTCTTTATTGAAAGGTTGTATGTTCCATTATTAAGACCTGCTATTGAAGTATTAATATCATTTCCTTCATGCAATATTTGTTCACTCATATCATCATCTGTATAATCACAAGTTACTCCATTAGAGCATTCATATTCTCCCAATTTGCTAAGTCCCTCTGAAACATTATCATAATGTCCTGAAAAATTATTTGGGAAAAACGCAATAATTGCAACATCTTTTGACCTGCTTCCAAGTTTTTTATTATTAGTAGTCTGTTTTTGATTATCAGTATGTTTACTATTTGCTCCATCATCCAATCTTCCGTCAAGAGTTCCACAACCAGCGAAAAATCTAAGCAAATCTTCTTCTCGTTTATCAAGTTCTTCAACTTCCAATGAAGTTCCACGCCATTTGTTTATAAGTGAAGGATGGTCTATAAGCATTGTAAAACTAAGTGTTCCACTTCTATCAGTATTAATATATGTATATATCTGTTCACCACGACCAATAAACTTTGTTGCATTCCAATCAACATTTACATTTTCCGTAAATTTCAAATTATATGGTGGAAACCACATAATTCTACCCCCATTTGGACCCTGTTGTTCTTTTGATATCTGTGCTCCATCTAAATCTATATCTCTCCAAGCAAGGTTTTCAATTGAAAACATATACCGTTTAACATCATTAGATTCAGCACTTGCTCCGCTATTATGTTCTGAAGAAACTTTAACAAACCCATTGTCTTTCAATACAGAATATTCTCCTAATCTACCATCGCCACCATTCGGACGCATTGTTTTACCATATAATCCTTGTGTTGCGCTAAGTTTCATTGGTGATGTTTCTCCATAAAATGGCCTGATTCTTCTACTTAACTTTGAATATTGATGGTGCTTTGTCCAAGTTCTACAATATGGATTCTCATATCCCGTCTCATCTGTTGCAGCACCTTCCTTTAACAAATTCCTACCCCTAGAAATTCCATATTTTTCGCTTTTTGAAGAAACAAGTTCATCATCCTTATGTAAATCATATGAATGGAATCTATTAACCATTGAGCCAATTCTGCAATTTTCAAAAAGTTCATTAGTCTTTTTAATCAAAGCAGAAACAGGGCTGACATTTTCGTCCACCATTGTAAACGATTCAAGTTCTGAATGCTTTACAATACCAGCGGGTTTTCCATCGTCATGTTCAGCATAATACATAGACAACAAATTACCTTCGTTACCTCTTTGTATTTTTATTTCTGATTCAGGATGTATTCCATCGTCAACATAATACTTTTCGATTTTATCGCCTTCATCACCATAAACATATCCTCTATTATATGAATAAAACCCACACCCAACAATGTCTTCTCTACTGCTCGAATAATAATCAAATATACCATCAGGTGTCATTTTAATACGTCCAGCGTGTATATATGGCTTGGATATGTCTATTGCATCACCATAACTTGATTGGCCACCTTGAACATACTGATTGAAACTATAATTTCTCAAATAAGAATATTCTCCACGCATCAATTCACCAACAACAGTTGGAAGTTTAGAAGCAAGTTCTTTTGAATATATTCTATCAAGATGTGTTGTTGATATTCCAAAAGTATTTGCTAACGTATTTTTTTCTGGCTTTAAATTAAAATATGTTGATGAATTCCATTTTAAAATTCCCAACTTATCATCAACTGATTGCGTTATAGTTTTTAACGCATTCCTAAATGGCTCATTATAGTTATTCAACTCAGAATGTAACATCAAACTTTTTGCACTAACGCCAACTTCATATTCACTACCATACTCTGTATTTGTTAGCATTCTGTTGGTATTTTGTTTCTTTGCATTAAGAATCTGGTCAGCTTCATAATCATGTGAAACTATGCTTGCAGTTGATATACTTGAATATTTTTGTCCAACAGTTTTATAATTTGTATTTCTTTTTCTTAACAAGAATTCAAAATTTCCAAATCCTTCTTCTGTTATAAAATTTTGTGTAGGATTTAAAACTGTGTCCGGTAAATGATATAGTCTACCAACCCAACCAGGTGTTTCAATAGTCGGGTGCTCTAAATTTTCCTGTTCAGCAAATTTGTATGCGTTTGTTGACTTTATGTCTTTTTTCTCAACTCTCAAATGAGTGCCTTCTTGGTAATTGTTTCTCAAATTTGAACTTCTCAAATCGAACCCATCAATATCATAGTTCGTAACAGTATATCTGCTAACACCGCCAGTTAAATGCTGTTGTCTAAGCAATGAAACTGTCGAATATAACGTATCCAAAGTACCCAACGTTATTGCCTTTATTGTATTTAATAAACTACTACCCATTCTTAATTTAAAATATAAACATTTTTATTTAATATTCAATGATTTTATAACATTCTACCCATTGCGTTGTTATCTTGTCTATTTGAACCAACTCTGTTATCACCCATTTGTTCTGTTATCTTATTGGTTAATGCCCTTATAAAGTTATGGTCATTAATCAATTCATCAGTTATGTCAACCTCTTGTCCATTTGCACCAACAAGACGTATTGTTCCATTTATATTAACATCCATTGGTGACGATTTCTGATTAGCATTTGTCTTCAAATTTCCAAAAGAAGAAATATCTTTTCCAATTAGATTTTTAGCAGTAGTCAATAGTTTGCTTGTATCTTTGTTATCTCCGGTTTCAGGCTTGCCTTTTATATTTTTAATCTTGTTAAATAACATTGAAAAGCCAAATAAATTAGACATTCCAAGCCCAACTTTTCCAATTCCCAAATTACCAACTCCATGGATTTTATGTCCAAAAGTGCCTCCAAAACCTAACCCACTCCCATTTATGTTACTTGCAGTAATATATGCAGTTCCAACCTTGAAATGTCCTCTTGCAATTGCACTTCTACCGCCTCCGCCAAATATAGCAGCCAAACGTTCATTCTTTTCTTTTCTCTTCTTTTCCCTAATTTCTTCTTTCTTCTTGTCAATTGCCTCAAGCATTGCAGTATCTCCTTTTTTTTCTAACTTTTTTCTCATTCTGTTAGAAATTTCGCCAGTATCCAATGCTTTATTGATAAGTTTATAACCATGTGCTCTATACTCACCCTTCCTTTGGATTCCCATTTGCTCAAGTTTGTTATCAAGTTTTACCTCTCTTTTTCTCTTAGTGGCTTTTACTAAACCTGTAAAGGTTCCAATAGCAGCACCGATTGCTGCTCCAACGCCACCAAACATTGTTCCAAAACCGGCCCATTTTGCTTGTTCAGAGGCAATGGTCATCAGTGAGTCAGCAGTTCCTCCTTTTTTAATTTTTCCTCTTTGAACAAGTGCATCTCTTCCCATTTCAACTCCAGCGCTTGCAATGCCTAATAGCATTCCAGTACCGGCTCCCCTTCCTGCCCCCTTTAAAAGCATTTTTCCAACGGTCTCACCAACAGCCTTTGTTGACAATCCTTTTGCAGCAGTAACTCCAGCCTTTGCAAATAATTTACTTTCAGCACCTGCCGCCGCATTAAATATCGCTGTACCAGCTTTACCAACAATACCACTTTTTGCCGCTAAATTAGCACCTGCTCCACCAAGTTTTTGTATAGCAGATAATGCAACGGTACCAACTTTTTCATAAGCAAGCTTTTGTAACGCACCAGTTCCAAACTTTCCTCCCAATTTTCCAAAATTTCCAACATACTTTCCAAACTTTCCTCCCAATTTTCCAAATTTTCCAACATACTTTCCAAACTTTCCAGTAAATTTACTAAATAATTGAGCTGATTTTGCATTTACCTTTCCTGAAAATTTATAAGACTTTGCGCCCATTCTTCTCATTGCATCTCCAAACTTAGTGCCTTTAAACCACTTGCTTCTTCCAATTCTATTGGAATATGTTCCATACTTTTTTAGCCCACTTCCAATTCCATTACCAAATCGCCCAGCGTTTCTTCCTGCCCCTCCAAATCGTCCAAATCCTCCGCCACCGCCTCCTCTAGGACCTCTGAACGTACTGCCAACACCACTAAATGCGCCATATATATTTCTGGTAATTCCTATAATGTCTTTTGTAAAACTACCAAATGCAATTATTTCAAGTAAAAAATTAGAATGCCCAACAAAATCAACAATTTTTTTAAGCCTTTCTCCACTACCAGTTTCTTCTGTTATTTTAGCCTTATTTGCCCTATATTGCTTCTTTGTACCTTCTTCTATGTCTGTTATACTTCTAAGGTTTCTTGCAATATCTTTAATATCGGCTGCTTGGTCTTGTGTTTCTTTTACAAGTTCATCGTAATCTTCATTTGTTAACTCGTCTATAGATTTAAATTCACCATTTACAGAAATGCCAGCTTTTCCATTTTCAAATGTTCCGGAATTTTTAAGCAATTCCTTCATTTTATCGTCAAATTTACTTGCAGTTGCAGAAGCATCAATTTGCTTTGAAATCTGATTTCTTCTCTCGCTTGCATGAACTGATTCCATTAATTGGTCATAAGATATACCCATTGCTTCTGAAGCTGCCTTAATTCTCTGCTTATTGAATGCAGAAACCTCAACCTCTCCTGTTTCCATGTTGAATTTTCCAAGACCACCTATCATCTTGGTAATTCTATCAGTAAGTCCTTCCATATCGGTAAGGCCTTCTACCATCATTCCAAGTGGGTCTGCCGCAGAAGCAAATGGTCCGCCCAAAACTTGCAATTTAGAAGCAACTCCAACTGAGCCTTCAATACTACTTACTCTATCAGCAAGTGAAGCAATTTGACCCATATCCATTTTTATGGCAGTTGCTTTCTTTGCCATACTTTCAAGTCCCTTTAAACCATTCTTAAATGTATAATTTTGGGCTATCTTTATGTTTTTTGCAACATTATCTGAATACTTTTCGAATGACAACCCTTCTTGAGAAGCCTCAGCAAACATTTTTCCAACATGGTCAGCAGTTCCATTTAGGCTAACACCAAAATTTTCAAGAGCAACAGCAAGTTCGTTTTCTCTTCCACCCATAACAGCATGCATTGCAGCCAAACTTTCTTGCTGTGTGTTGTCAATTCTTAAACTTCTTCCAACAGATTGAACATAGTTTTGTTGTGCTTCAAGAAGTTCTTCTGTTGATATATTGTAATTTATGCCAAGTTTACTATGTACTACATTGTCTATTGTTGTTCTCCTAAGTTTGTCCATACCGGCCTTAGTCATAGCAACCGTTTTAGCATACTTTGAAGCAGCCCTATCAGCAGCAGCCCATGGGTCTACCATATGCTGAATATGTCTATAAGCATCTTTTAAATTATTAACTACTTCATCTAAGCCTTTATCAATGGCATCAATTCTTCCTTTAAAACCTGATGTTTTTTCGTCGTCACTAAGTTTCTTTTTTTCTTCATTACACTCACTAATTTGGTCTTTTAAGACCGAATACCTTTTAATTTCCTCTTCAGTTGCAGTACCATCTGCCATTTTTTGGTCAAGTTCTGCTTTAGCTTTTTTTAACTCTTCAAGTTTCTTTCTTAATTCTTCTTGAGCATTAACAATTTCTTTGTGAACTTGTCTCCATCTCTTGCCAGAATCTGCTGCATTTATTCCAACTTCAGATTTTAACCCATCTTCATATTCTTCATCTCTACCCCCATGCTTTCTTCTCCATGCAGAAAAAGCCCTACTAAAATCCTGTACTTCTTCAGAATCAGGCACAAAACGACCATCTTCAAAAGCCCTAAAATCCCTAGTTGTCCAAGTTTTTGCCATAATAACTTAATTTAATAATATACAATAATTCAAATATAAATAGGTTTAATTCAATTTCTAAAACAAAAAAGGTGGCTAAATTTTGCCACCTTTTCTATTGCTTTGTTCAAGACCAGCATAAGTGTTAATTGATTCTCCTTCATATCTCCTAACATCACCTCCTCCGCTACTTCCTTCAATTTCTCTACTTATTTCTTCTTGTTCAAGATTATGTTTATGTATTAATGAGCGTCTATCTTGTATTGGCAGTCTCATAATCATATCCCAAGACATTCCGACATGCTTGAAGCACCCCCATTCTTCATCAAGAAGATTTTTAGAATACTCAGTCGGTGATATTAAGAAATAGAAATTGGTCAAGTTGCAGAAAGGTAGTAAATGAGCCACCTCCAAGACTCTCAGGTCTTTCTATTGTTATATTATAATCAATGCCAGGCTCATTTTTTTGCATATACTTCCTTAACGCAGTAGAATCTCTTACATTCATTTTTCTAATGAAATCAGAAATATACTTTCTATCTGTAATACCATCAACAGCCATAAGTAATAAATTCATTCTATTAGTTAATGCGTGATTAAATTTAGGAGATTCTTCATCTTCCATTCCATTTGCCCAAATTTCAAGCGTTCTGATTGCTTGTCTAATCTTAATTTTATTGTCTTTATCAACTTTACTATCTGCTTCAATATAAGAATCAAGGTCTTCTACATAACGCTTAATTGTTTCCATTTTTATTTCAGGGTCTTCTGCTTTCTGCATTTTTTCAAGCAAAACAGTATCTCTATGTGTTGGAAATCTAAACTTAACAACGCTTCCGCTAACAGGAAGTTTAAATTCAAACCACCCGTTTGAATCACCTTTTAAATTAAATTCCTTATATTTTAATTTTGAAAGGTCAACAATTGTTTCAAATTCCTTTCCAGTTTCTTCATCTGTTGCTGAAATTGGATATTCATTTCCATATCCGCTTGCTCTCAAGAATAGAATAATAGCGTCTCTATCACCTTCAAGCAAATCCATTGGGTCAATTTCTTGGCTCAAAAGTTTTTCTTGAAGAATGTAATCCAAAATAAGATTATCCCTATAAAGGTTGGGAGATACAATCATGTTTTCGTCATATGCAGTAAGATATGCCACTGATGCCTTTGCAATCTTATCTTTATATCCTTCTCCCTTTGATGGTAATGGAATAACATCGAATGCAGCTTCAGGATTATAACTACCCTTTAATGGAATATATTCTTGTTCAAGTTTTGTTGCGGTTGCACTAATAGCCTTATCAAGTTCTTTCTTCCTGTCGGCTTCCATATTTCTCTTAATTTCAGCAACATCAATAATTGTTTCTTGTGAATGTTGTGTTAAACTTGCTTTTTTCTTTCCTTTTTTTCTTATGTCTTCTTCTTTTCCGCCACAATCAATATATTGCTTGACAACATCGTCTTGCGCCTCATTAAGAAGTGATAATTCTTTCTTAATGTCATCAGCATTATATTTCTTAGTTCCATCGTCATTCAACGCTTCTTTCATTTTTTTCTCAGTTTCTTTTTTTGTGTTTTCATACATATCATAAGAAACTTTTAATTGTTTAAGTACCTTTTCTTTTTGTATTGTTTCAATTTCATCCATATTTTAATGTCTTTTTTTTTTATTTTCGTCAATTATCATTTTTTCTGTATATATATTTATCCACTCTTTCAATTCTTTCATAACTTTTTGTGGGTTTTTGTTTATATCGTGTTCCCAAAACCTCAATAACGGAATCGAATGCAAAGCGGCCCATTGGTTTTTTATTTCATCAACACGATTATTTTTTTTCTGCATTGGTGACATTTGTTCATAAAGTTTTCCATATCCGTGGTAAAAATCACCATCAACTTCTATAAGAACCCTTTGTTCAGGTAAATAAAAATCATAATATCTTTTTATGTCTTCTGCTAAATACTGATATTGATACTTTACGCCAAGTTTATCCAAAAACTCTTTGGCAAATTTTTCCTCAAGTTTTGAAGTGCCATATTCTTGGTGCTTTTTCTTGCTTCGTTCAGCAGCCTTTCTTATAACCTCTCTTTTAGTTGGCTTTACCTTTGTCTTTTTCTTTTTTTTATTCTGCTGTACTATATTATTCCTTACAGGTTGAGATGTCATGATTTTTACACTCCAATGTTATCTTCACTTTTATATCTTCGATTTCATTAGTTAACGGATTTTTATCAATACTACACAATTTAGAAATAGTATAAGAATCCGTTCTTATAGCATACCCTTCTTTATTTAAATAGTTAATAATAAAATTTTTATCTTTTATAATATCAAAATTTGTCTGAAAATATTTTTCAACACAAAATTCTTCAGATTCATAAAATGTAATCACCAATTTATATTCAGATACAAACTCAATGCTTTTTATCAATTCTGAAGGAATGTCCATAAATTCAGCAACCCATAAATAACAAGATATTCTGTGATATTCTTTTCCTTTAATTGATGATTTAATTTTAAGTTTTTCAAATTCATTATCCTCGTAATTTTTAGGATATCCATAAAATTCATTTTGAAACAATTTAAATGAATCGTAAGATTTTAAACATTTAGGAACATCAACCATATTTTCACTCATATAGATTGTCGTTTTTCTTGTTATACTTTTTATTAAAAAAATAATTACCTTTTAATGCATTTATTGTTTTCTGAATTTTTTCACAAGTTTCAGTAAACTTAACTACTTCTTCAAATGAAAGTTCAAACCATTCACCCAATGACCTATCAGAAAAATACTTTGTATGAAGCATTTTTTCCATAACAAACGGATGGTCAGTCTGATAACTATTAACTAAATATATCTCTCCAGAGTTGCCTGTTTGAAGTTTTTTTATTCTATTCTCTATTTTACCCGTTGTAACTCCTATCTTATACACTCCTTCTTTTCCATTGTCCCCAAGAAGATATACTATTCCCATTATTTTTTTTATTAAATATATGATATACTATTGTATTAGTCAATAATTTTTTAAATTACGACTATTTATAAATGAAAATATTAATATTGTTATGAAGAAAAGAACAATTAAAGAAAATATTCAGCTAATGAAAAAAACAGCATCAAAAATGCCAAAAACCATAAATGAATCAATTAATTTTGAAGGGCATGACGATGATATGATGGATGATGAAATGTTAGACGAGCCTGAACATGAAGAACCACAAGAATGTGGAATGGATGTTATGGCTTTCGTTGATGATATTAGAAAAAAAG
This sequence comes from uncultured Bacteroidales bacterium, assembly GCA_937892025.1. Taxonomy (GTDB): domain Bacteria; phylum Bacteroidota; class Bacteroidia; order Bacteroidales; family WCHB1-69; genus UBA1205. The sequence goes on along the minus strand of CALAVA010000238.1, from coordinate 42,559 downwards.
CTCTTAAAGGTATGGCTCAACTTGCAGACAATCCTGACGATGAAAGATACCAATTGTTGAAAAAGATTTGGCAAATATGCGATAAAAAGCCTGAACAACAAACCGCTTTCAACAACCCAAGCAATCCAAATAAAGGACAAATGCAAGGAAACCAACAACAATTAAATGGTGGTAGCCAAAGAATATAAACTAATATTTAAAAATAATAAAAACTAATTAACTGATAGATAATGAGTGATTTACTTTTAAAAATGCCTAATGTTTATGAGCCCCTAAGGAAAAATAGGTTTATATTCCGTTTTCCATCAGATTTAGGCATACAAGAATGGACTGTAGAGTCAGGAAAAAGACCTTCAATAAACCAAAACGTAACAGAAATTCAATTCTTAAATACTTCAATGTGGGTTCTTGGTAGATATACTTGGCAAGATATGCAATTGACATTCCGTGACCCAATCGGACCATCAACTTCACAAGCAATAATGGAGTGGGTAAGACTTGGTTCAGAAAGTATTACTGGTAGACAAGGTTATGCAGCAGGTTACAAACGTGATGTTGAACTTGAAATGTTAGACCCAACTGGTGCTGTCGTACAAAAATGGCTTATTAAGGGAGCATTCCTTAGCAATGTCGAATTTGGCGAATTGAACTACTCAGAAGATGGATTGGCAACAATCACAGCAACTCTTAGGCCCGATTACTGCATTTTGTGTTACTAATCAACTAAAATAAAGAAAAAGAAAAAGGCAGAAGTTAATTTCTGCCTTTTTTGCTTTTAATCATTGATATATTTTCTTATTTTTCCATCAGCCATCATACATTGCAAAAGTGACTCTGACCAATGTGGAATCTTAATTCCAAATTCATTTTCAACTTTTGTTTTGTCAAGAACTGAATACATCGGCCTTTTGGCTTTTGTTTTATATTTTTTTGTTGTTGTTGGCATTATGTATTTTTTAGGATATGTACTTACTTCAAACTTAATTTCAATTGGGTCTTTTCTCATTGGTTCATATGGGCTAAAATTGCCATAAATTGTTTCTATCATTGAAGCAAAATCATACCATGACGCAATTCCGTTATTTGAAAAATTATAAATTCCTTTAACTTCTTTGTATTTATTTGAAGCAATCAAATCTCTTACTATAAACAAAGCCAAATCTTTTGCATATGTTGGCGTTCCTATTTGGTCATTAACCACATTTGTTTCTTTTTTCTCACGTATTCTTTCAATCATTGTTCTATAAAAATTGTGGCCATATTCAGAATAAAGCCATGAAGTCCTTAAAACAATTCCTCTGTTGTATCCAACAACAAAATTGTCTCCGCCTACTTTTGAAGCGCCATAAACATTTAATGGATTTACATTTGAGTCTTCTTTGTATGGCTTACTTGATTTTCCATTAAAAACATAATCACTTGAAATGTGAATTAAATATACGCCATAAGTTTCACATAATTTTACTAAATACTTTACGCCAAGACAATTAACACTAATTGTATCAATTGAATTTTCTTCAGCTTTTTCTACATTTGTATATGCAGCACAATTTACAACAATATCAGGATTAAGTCTTTCAAACTGCTCATGCATTTGTTCTTTATTTGTTAAATCAAAAAGTTCTATTGGCATAAAAACATATTTGTTTTCATTGTCAAAATATTTGAACACATCAACAATACACCTACCAAGTTGGCCTTCTGCCCCAGTAACTAAAATATTCATACATTTTTTCATAAAACTAATCAATTATAGTCCAAATTTCAAGTAAATTTCCAAAATCAGAATATTTTATGGTAGTATATCCATTATCACAGAATCTTGTTCCCCAAGAATTTCTTATTATAAATCCTTCTTCATCATATCCAACTATTGATATTGCATGATATCCGTGTAATGTGGTTCCCGTTCTCTTGTTCCAAAAATCGCAATGGTCGCCATATACCGGTAAAGCGCCAAAGCAAGGCCCGTTTGAAACAATCGCAAATTTCAAATCATCTATTCCGTTAACTTTTCCATAATGGCCAATTTTTAAGATACCAATAGCTGAATCAACACCATTATGTCTTAAATACTTAAAAGCAGCCTTGAATGTCATTCCATCACCATTGTTTTCACGGCTATTATAAATGTCAAATAAGACAATTGCATTATCATTATTAGTCAATGTATTTAAATTTGCCTTCCAATTAAGATATGCAGACATTGAACAAGGTACACATATTGATAGTTTTCCCTGATTTATAACTTGTGGCAATACATTTACATAAGAATATTTTTCAGGCAATTCTGCTTCTTTAGGGCATTCAAACAAAATTTCAGTGCCATTTATTATTGAAGGCACAAATCCTAAATTATCTACGTTTTTCATTGTTCAGCAATTCTTTTTGTTATTTTATATGGTTCTTTTTCACCAAGAAGAATATATATTACTTCATTTTCTTCTGAATATGATTTCAAATAAAGTCTTTTCGTAAAAACAGAATCTGTCTCATAATCAATGAAACTTGTTTTTATCCATTTGTCATATGTTGGAATCATATCCACTTCGCATATGGAATCAAGTTGGTGCTGTGTTATTGTCATTTCATATAAATTAATCATTATTGGTGCTCCAAATGTGATTTCACCAACATTCTGATGCATTTTGCACGAAAACATCAAAAACAGCATTAATAAAAAAATAAAAATCTTTTTCATAACAAACATTTTTCTATAAATAGTTGTTCAAAAAGCAATTGACCATAATTTATTTCCACAATCATATATTCGATACCATCTTTTACTTAAGCAAAACTCATGTTCGCTCATTTCTTTCGGACAGCCATATTTTTCAACAAGAATGTTTTTCCTTAATGCATATCTGTTAACTCTTTTGTCACCAATGACATAATAATAATTTGGTTCTGTTTCTCGTTCAAATTTAAATCCCAATTTTTCATACAACTTTCCACTTGACCACCTGTTGTCTGAATATGATATTATTTGCTTAGGATTTTTTTCATTGACAAAGTGTTTTAACAATTTACTTGCGCCGCCAACAACATTATACCCCTTTTTATTACAAAACCTTATCATCTCATAGCATCCTTCTTTGCTTTTTTGCCCTAAATTTCTCCTTAATGAGCCAAAAGTCATTAATGAAACAAGTTTATCCCCATAATAAAGGCCATATGCATATTTTGAAACAGTATTTCCTTGTATATGGTTTTCATCCAAAAAAATCTCAGCATCATTTTTTCCAACGTTTTTTATTATACATTTTCGTGCATATATTTTGCTGTCGGATAAACCAATTATATTTTTTATTCTTGATTTACATATCTCATTTTTAAAATTCCATTCGTCTTCAAATATATGAATTAGCTTAACACCTTTTTCCGAATACTTTTCTGTTTTTTCCTTATGATAATCCTTGCTTTTATAAACTTCAGAATGCCAATAAACACCGTCTATTTCAAATGCTATGTTAGAATCAGGCAAATAGAAATCAGCCTCCATTGATGGTATAATTCCTCTATAATTCCTGTAATACGCAACATTACATTCATCAAGAAACTCTGAAAACTCATTTTCAATTATATTGTTTTTGTTAGGAACAACTAAATATGGATTACATATTTTACATCTCCTTGTTGTTTCGTCTTCAGTTAAATATCCAAGCGTTTTTGTTACAAATACAGAGCCACACTTTTTGCATTTCACAGTGCAATCAAAGCGTCCTCTAAATTCTATTAATTCCAAATCGTCATTCTCACATATCTTTTTATATTTTGGAATTAAAATTTCATTTTTTATTTTCTCAGAATTACATTTTCTAAGTCTCTTCATGTTTTTTCTCGAAATCTCACGTCCCTCTTCTGTTTTTGAAAAATTTTCAACACCATATTTTTCAATACATGTCTGTTTTTGCTTTTCATATGCAATCTGATAATCTAATACTGTTTTTTTTGAAAATGTTTCTTTAAGTTTTTCTGAGCGTCTTTTGTTTATTTCGTCAATGTGCTCATTAACATATATTTTACGGCACTCTTCAGAACAACATATTTTTTCATACTTTTTACGCTCTTTGAATGTTTTACCGCAAACAGGGCATTTCCTTTCTTCCCAACAATCTTCTTTTATTCCCCTCTTTTCTTTTCTACACCCACAACCTTCCAAGTGACTCAATGGATATTGCCAAAATTCACCATGCTCAGGACATATTATGCAAACCTTTTCCCTAGTTGATTTATACTCGGTCTTTGAATAGTCATATTTATTTCCATGTATTTCCATAGCTTTTTCTATAAAACTTTTAGTGTCCCATTTTTTTCTAACACACAAGGGGCATCCGTTACCATTCAAATGATTATTTGGCTTTTGCCAAAATTCTCCATGCTCCGGGCATATTATACATACGTTTTCATTTGCGTTTATATAATTCACTTTTGAATAGTCATATTTATCACCATGTACATTCTTTGATTTTTCTATGAATTCATCCTTTGTTAACTTTCTCATGTCGGTATTACATATATTTTAATTTCATCATACAATAAATATTAAAATAAAACAAAAAAAGTCAGCCATTTCTGACTGACTTATTATAAAAATTTCAATTAATGTATTATTCTTCAAATGAAACACTTTCAGGATATACAACAAACGATATTGAAATATATTCAAGAGCGGGTGTTGGTTTAATTAAAATCTTAGCAGGTAAGATGTGTTGGTCTCTTGTTTCAGGAGTTACCTCAGTGATAACTCTGTAATCAGAGATACCTCTATTTGTCTTAACTTCTGCAAGAATTGGTTCAATCAATCCTCTAAATTGCTTTTCAAGAGCGTCTGTATATTGTTCAAATATTAAGTTCTTAGCTGCTGAAGTGACAAGTTTCTTAACTCTAATCATAAGCCTTCTGACATTGATTCTGTTAAGTGGGCTGTCAATTTCATAAGCAGTCTTGTTACCCCAAACCTTAACGCCATCTTTACCGAATGTTTTAATTGGGTTAATTCTGTTTTCATACAAAACGTCTTCTTGGTCAAGTGTAGTCTTGAAATCAGCCTTTTCGCAATCAACAGGTCCTCTTGACATACCAGCAGGTGCGAACCAAGGATATGAAGTATTATCGGTTTCTGCAATATTTCTAACAATATCCTTTGTTACAGGAAGATTGATATACTGATAATTTGTCTTATCCAAGAAAAGAACCCATGGAAAATATGTGCAAGCATATGAAGAATTGATTTCGCTGTCATTAAATTCATTGACAAGTTCATCAACTGCAACTTTTTCACCATATCCTTCGTCTTTATTTATCTTTAAGTTAGGTGCATTCATAATGTAAAGTGCATCTCCGCCACGGCCATCATCAGGGTCTTCAATCATTGAAATTGCATCTTGAGTTAACATTTTTTGGTTAAGCCAATCAATACCAGGTGTTGCAAACACATTGATATCAATGTCTTGTGGGTTTGCAAATACATTGTAACCAGCCAAGTATGCGTAATAGTCACTTGTAATAGCTGTTAATGGAAGATTAAGATTCAAATAATTAATTTCTGTTATTGATTTGAAAATGTTTGAACCAACGCTTCCGTCTTCTTTTGTTACAGGATATTTCAATGCATTAAATTCGTCAGTGTTTGTTCTTTGAGGTCTGAAGATATCCCATCCGTCAAATCCGCCATAGAAACAAACTGTGAACTTACGCACTTTCTCATCTTTGTAGATTGTATTGCTCAAATATTGAGGTGCATTAATTAATCTTGGCTCAAATTTATCTGCTGTTATCTTCTTACTTGAAACATGTCCGAATTTATATCCAGAAACACCATCAACATAAGTCTTTGAAGCATTTGAATGGTCAAATACTGAATCCATATGGAAGCCAGGAGTTAACTTTTCAACTTCTACATCATTAAATTTTTCGTCATAATATTCAGTTCCTTTATAGCTTAAAATATCAATGTCTGTTACATTTGTATTAAATCCGAAATATTGTTTTCTATTCTTCTTTTCAATAATGTATTCAGTCATATATGCAATTTCAGGTTTTGCATTGTCACCTGAAAGATAATCAGGACAAGGATATCCAAGGAATCCACAAGGAACACTTCCACTTAAATCATCGTCTGTCGCAAAAAGAACAGTTACATATTTTGACTTGTTAACAAAAACTCCATCAGCAGTACCAATCTTATATCCAATATATGAAGTTGAACCTTTAGTAAGATTACACTTTGAGAATTTTTCAAGAATAACAACATTTTCATCACTATCATTAAAGTCTCTTACAACAACATCGAATGTACCATTAACAGGGTCAATGTTTTGAATTGAAACCTTAACTTGATAGTTTGCTACATTACCATCTGAAATTGTAATGAACTTGAAAAGTTTTCTCATTGTAATTGTTGCGCAGTCTCCATTACATCCAGAATTATCACTAACAGTATCTCCACTATTTGTATCATCACCTTCTATACTTGCATATGCTTCTGAAACAAGCCAAGGAGTTTGTGCTGGCCTATATGCTTCCAAATAATTATCTAATTTATCTTCTATTTTTTCAATATTAATTGTTGGCTTAACTGCTGAAGTTGTTGTACAATCAGGAAGACTTGATTCATACACTGCCTCAAGATAGATATAAGTTTCTTCATTATCTGGCTTTGAACTTATAACTCTATAAATGTAATCACTATCTTTAGGATTCATTGATACATTATACTTATGTTCATCACCGTTAATATCAGTTACATGTATAGAAAATCTTGGGAAGCAACCTCCAATTGATTCTGAACTTGTGTTTTGAACTTCTGCACAATATGCATTAAAAATACCAGGCTCGTATTTACCAATAGTAACCTCAGTTACAACTGAAGTAATTGTTTCTAAATCGCCAGCCTCACAGAAATTTGTTGACCCATTATAACTCATTCTTGACCTAAGGATTACCAATGGCTTTCCATCGCAAGTAATAACCCAACAAGGGCCAGCGTGATATCCTGAAAGACCAAGAACTCTAACAACATTAAGTCTTCTTGACTTTTCAAGATAACTTTTAGCAACATAAGGGAGCTCATATTTTGGAAGTCCGCTTCCCTTATATTTTTCAATTGATGTTCCACCGAAGTAATCAACGAAGTCACTCCATTCATTAATTTCAATGTTTTCAAATGCAGGACCATACAAAGTTTCACCTGCAAGTCCTAAACTTGTAATTCCAAGACTTTTAACTGAATACGTGACATCTTTTTCTTCTGTATAAATTCCAGGTGAAACATGACCACCTCTTGCATCACTTATCATATTAATTTAGTTTTTTATCTTATTATTTTCTTTATAAATAGCATAAATATCCCAAAAAAAACATTTAGCATGTCTCATTTTCAATATTTGAAGTCGTTAAATCTTTTCCGTACAATATAATTTCAGAATTATCCATCGTCTTATATCTCGAAATATTCTTAAATTTAACAACATCATTTACGTTTAATTTTAAGTAATCAACATCGTTTCCGTTTTCATCAACCGACTCAATATTAATCTTATCTTCTTGATAACAAGTCTTATCCATACTTGTGAAATAATCTGTAAAATCAATTTGCTTATCATTCACATACATTTCAAAATATCTCACATTGATAAGTCCAACGCTATAAATTTTTGCATCACAATCAATTGTAAATTTTCCATTAAATGAATCTCTTGCAATTTCAGTTTTTATCTCAATATCTTGATATCCATATGGATTATATGGGCCATCACAGCCTTCAATAACAGTTGTTTTTGATTTCTTTATCTTATCGCCCTCAAAACTTTCCAAAACTAACGAAGGTAATTCAACAACACTAAAACTATCCTTTGGCATTATGTATGCCATTACTATTATGGCATATGATTGAGAATAATAACGTCTATCATCAATGTTATATTCTGACTCATCAGAAATATCAGTTAATTTCATTGGCATAAAATGTCCATTTGGCCTAATATAACAATTGATTGCTTTGAATTTTTCATTCATAATGATATTAAACTCGTTCAAAAGTTGATATTTGTTTGTAAATATTGAAACCGTATATAACAAATCTATAGAAAATGGCTGTTTTACACGATAATCTATATAATATCTATGCCCACTTTTATCAACTGCTTGTACTCTTTTCATTAAAAAGTCAATATTGCCAGGAATATTCCTTGTTTCTCCAACTATTGTGCCAGCTTTTGGATTGTTTTCCCTCGTTATAGTTTTAAAATTAAGAATAAGGTTCTTTTTTTCATCAACATTTTGCCATGACTGCATATATTCAGAGAATCTTTGGTTAGAAAGCATTAAATATGTCGGTAATTTTTGGTTTTCAAAAGAAATATCCAAATCTTCAGACACCCATCTCTCAAATTCCTTGTCAATATCCTCATATTCGACATACTGAGGTAAAGGAGTTGAATCTTTTAGCACTTCTTTTGCTAAATTTTCACGTCTTTCATTTCCAACGATGTTTCTTCTTAATTTTATAATATTTTTGTAATTTCTGCTCATTTTTATCCGTTAAATTCTCCCGCATCAACAGATGCAGCTATAATTGTCCTTGCATACGGCTTTGTTCCGTATAATGTGAACTTATTTGAAGTCATATTCACTCTACCATCGTCAACAACTGTGAAATATTCCCTATGCTCTGTATCTATTTGTATTCCAATGTAATCACCTCTTGAAATATCACAATGGTTTTCTTCAAGTATTGATAAAAGTACACTAAATGTCAATTTTCCTGTCTTTGCATAATATCCTGTTTGTATTTTATTGTTATATGACTTTGTTTCAGCGTCAACAATTTCATAAATAACTGGTAAAACTACAGGTGTCTTAAATCTTATGGCATCTTTTGTCGCTTCGTTATAGGTGTCATTGACTTTGGTCTTTTCCAAATCAACTTGATAAAGAATTATCTCTTGATTTGCATCTTGTTCCAAATATTCAGTAGCAAATCCTATTTCCAAATCAAAATCCTCCATTCCAAAGAACTTATTGTTCCTTGTTACGGGTACTTTGTTTGTGCTTTTTGATTGATTAAATTCAAGTGCCATTTTAACTAAAATTAATTATTATTTTCGATTGTTGATAAAGATTGTTGCATCATATTAGGATTTGACATATTTTAGATTCAATTGCTTTTTATATTGCAAATATGCCGTATATGTCTTTGTTCCGTCAAAATAACTATCAAGATGATGTTGAGATAAACTTCTACTTTCACTATCTATAAGGCTTAAATAACTTTGTGGAATATCAACAAAATCTTTTTCAGAAATTAAACAAGTTATATGCCATTTTGTCTATATGTTGTATTATTAGCAATTGATTCTAATATTATGCATTATTTTTTTATAAATAGTTCAAGCAAGGCAAATTTTTTCACTCACACACGTGGTATATTAGTGCTTCTAGAAATATATTAATTAATATATATATATATTAAATTAAAAAATATAATATATTATTAATAAAAACTAGTTCTTATAGCACTAGTATTGTTTTTTTGAAAAAATTTTTGTAAATAATATTTAGAAAAATTGTAAAATTTAATGTTTAACACAATAAAAGGAAAAAATGAAGCAATAGACATATTAAGCAATTACAACGGGCCAAATCCATATCTTTTAAAGCTCAAAAGAGATATTGTTTTGTGCAGAAAAACAAATTTACTTAGCGATTATGTAGTTGAGTACATAAAGAAAAACCATAATTTTTCACCAATTCAGATAGACAAGAACGTTTCAATCGCCGACTGGTATGGCGAAAAACTTAAAAACGACTATGAATTAGAATTTGTTCCCCAAAAAATAAGAATTTACACATATTTTGGGGAAACATCAGTTGCTTTCCATTGCACTATCAAATATAGGCAAAATATGGAAACGATGGAGATTTTTCTACCAAAGAAAGCGGTACTTGGAAACTTCTTGATTGGAGATTATCACTCTATTCAAGTGGATTTTGACCGTTATGATAACTTATCAACGGCAAAAGACCAGAATAGAAGGCTTAAACCACACCAAAAAGATGCGGTTAAGTTCCTTTTACACAGGAAAAAGTGTATTTTAGCAGATGACATGGGATTAGGAAAATCCTGTTCGTTAACAGTTGCTGCAATTGAAGGAAACTTCGATTCTGTATTGATAATTTGCCCCGCTTCTTTAAAGACAAATTGGCGTGATGAGTTACTCTGGTATGTTCCTGAAAAGGATATATCAATTATTGATGGAGTTAACGACAAAACAAAGCCTGAATTAGAAAAATTGCTTGGATATGGCGTTGGTAAATCAGGACTTAAAAGAGAACAATTGCTCGAAGAAGCAAAAAATCGTGGAAAATGGGAAGATAATAGGTTTGTTATCGTCAATTTTGATATTCTTGATGAATTTTACAAGATTCCAAGGACAAGAAGTGCTGAAAACATAAAAAAAGCATATGATGAAAGCCCTATGCTTCAATATGCAATGAATAAAAAGACACTTTTAATAATTGACGAAGCACATAGGTTGTCCAATTCTACTTCAGATAGATACAAAATAATAAATGACTTTATAAAAAGAGGTAATCCAAATAGTATATACCTCGCAACAGGAACACCAGTAACAAATAATCCAAAAAATTTCTATTGTTTATTAAAATTAATAGGGCATCAAATTGCAAATGATTGGGAATGGTATATGAACAGATTTTGTGATAGTAAAAAAATACCCGCAAAAGGTGAAAAGGCAAAATGGTCTGATGTTTATTTTAAGAAAAAAGAAATTGAATATAAAAAAGAAGGGAAAAAAGCACCAAAAGTTTGGGCTGAATTAACATTTAAAGAAAAAGACGAATTAAAACAATTTATTTGGGATAATTCAAAAAAAATAACATTAACAAATGGCGTTTCTAATCTTAATGAACTTGGTAGTATTGTATCGGATATTTATTTAAGACGTACAAAAGAAGACATTGCTAATGGATTGCCGAATAAGACAGTACACGAACTGTTCTATGATTTCGATATGAAACAGAAATTTGAATATGCACGTCTTTGGGAAGAATATGAGTCGGCACAACTTGAATTGGACCCAACAAAGGAAATAAACAAGGATTTACTTGAAGGCGCTGTTTATAGAAAATATTGTTCCAACCAAATGATTCCAAACACAATAAAATTGGTTGATAACTTTATAAGAAATGGAGATAAAGTTATAATTGCAACTTGTTACGATGAAGAACTTTATAGTTTAAGAGATTATTATGGAGATAAATGCGTAATATATAATGGTAAAATGTCATTGAAACAAAAAGATGAGTCAAAAACTGAATTTATTAATAACCCAGAAAAATTAGTGTTCATAGGGAATATACAAGCGGCTTCTGTTGGTATAACATTAATTTGTTCACATATTTTAGTTTTTAATAATATAACATATGTTCCATCGGACCAAAGGCAATATGAGGATAGAATTTATAGAATAGGGCAAAAAAAAGATTGTGATATATATTATCAATTTTTTAGAGGAACGGAATATGAAAAAATATGGAATACAATTATGAAAAAAGAATTAACAATAAATTCTATAATAAAAAAAGAAAATGAAAAAAAATAAATATCATATAGTTAAAACATCTTATGCAATAATTGGTCTGTATAAAACAAAGTTCAAATTTAAAAATGGTCATAAATACCTTGGAGGAATACATCCAAATACAGATTCAATATATCGTGGAAACAGAACTTTTTATGAAACGTTGAACGGAATTGAACCAACATACGGCGTTCAAATAGCAACAACAAGAAACAAGCAATATAAGTATTGGTAATTGTGGATTCTTAAATGGATTGAAAATAATGATATTGAAGAAATTAATTAGGAATGGAAGAATATTTAGCATTCGTTGATTATATCGGTAGAACAATAGATGGGAAGTACATATACAGATTTGATTTTACTGTGGATACTGATAGTGTGTGGGGCGAATATTTTAACGTAACGCCTGCTGGCATAGTTCCTGATTTACAGCCTGATATAAATTCGTTATCTAAAAGTTGTAAGGTAAATTTTCCAATAGAAATGCAATTGGCTAAGAAAAACTATTGTTTTTCAATGCAAGATTGTATTGATGGAATAATACCTTTGATATTTTCTGAAATTTCAGAAGAAGGAATTGAATATAATGACGCTCCTTTATTTTTTAAATTTGGAGAAAATTTTAAAACAATAAAAGAAACACTTCAATCAATAAAAATTAAATTATATGATATTGAAGATGTTAAAAAAGGAGATGAAAGTGCAATTGATGATTTGATTGATAATATTGATTTAATAAACGGAGAAGATGAATATATATAATTTAGAGGATGAAAGTGAACAAGGAAATTCACATTATGTAGTAAAACCAAATTTTATGTTTAAAGATGTAAGACCTTATGTTCATGGCAAAGTAATGATTAAAATTGGCCTTAATAGATACAAATTAAGAACAAAAAATATAAAATTAAAATTTTATCAATTAATTTAAAATGGAAAAAGAAGATAATTTAAAATTGGTTTATGTAAAATATTTGGGAAAAAATACAGACGGAACCTATGTTTATGACTTTTTCTTCAGCGAAATGCCTGAATATGTGTGGGGACCGTCATGGGACGTTGATAATCCGAGCAGTAATGGAGATATTATGCCTGATTCAACTACATATTCTGTTGTAAAACAAGCAATAACAGATTTACCATTCACAACAGCAGAAGAAACATCATGTTATTCAATGGAATATGCAACTTATGGAATACTTGCATTGTCATGGGTCAATATTGACTTACTGGATGAATATCCGAAAAGCCGTTGTGTTTTACATTTTGGAGATACATTAGAGTATGTATCAAATATTTTATCAATAATTAACGCAAAGTTTAAGTGATATGCTATGTGAATATGCTTTTGATATAAATCATAAATTAGTTCATATTGATGATGTTGATAATGGATGCAATTGTAATTGTACATGTCCTTGCTGCGGAGAAAAAATGATTGCAAGAAATGGTGGAAAAATAAGAGAACATCATTTTGCACATAGTTCAGGAACTGATTGTGTCGGATATAAAGAAACTTTATTACATATTTGGAGTAAACAAATTATAGAGGAATATAAAACATTTACAATACCACAATATAAAAGTGTATCAAAACAAATTTTAATTAAAAGCAAAAAAATAAATTTTGATTCAGTTGAAATAGAACAGAGAAATGATACAAAACTGTTTCAACCAGATATAGTTGGTGTTACAAAAGATGGATTAAGACTTTGGATTGAAATTTTCGTTACGCATAAATGCGGTGAAGAAAAATTGAATCGTCAAATAAATTATGATAAAATAAAAAAAGAACTTTGTAAAGAACATAATATAGAATTGTTATATTTTTGTGAAAAAAGGTATAAAATAGAAAATGTTTTTAATTCAATAGAAGATTTAAGCAAAAGAATAGGATTAATGTAATTGGTATTTCAAATAATTTTTTGTATGTTCATAGAAAATGGCAAAAATGAAAGATAGTAAAGATACAAGATTTTTCTTTATAAGTTACAAATACGATGTAAAGGAAATACCAATTTATGAAGTAGGAAAAAAGGTTGAAGAAGACCAACAATTCGACAATTGGTTCTTTGGCCAAATGAATGCTTCAATAAGAACTGCATTTATGACTTATGGGCTACCTGTTCCAAAGTATGCCTTTATTGACAGTATGTATAGGGATTGTAATCAAATGACTATCGTTTTAGTGCGTGATGACGTGAAAGATGAAAAAGAGGCCCGTAAATGGGTAGTTGATTACTTATGCGTTTTAGATGACTTGGAGCGTCAAGCATTGGCAAATTCCGATGAAGATAACTTTGTATTTAAATTTAAGATAATATGAAAAAAGATGGTTTTATAATTTACGACAAGCATGTTGCGTTTTGGGGCTCTGAGTTTTCAAACTTTTACCCATGCAGATTTGAATTTGATGGCGTTAAGTGGAAGTCATCAGAGCAATGCTTCATGGCACAAAAGGCAAAGTTCTTCAATGATGAGGAAACTTATGACCTTATATTAAAATCAACGAACCCTAAAGACGCAAAGAAATTAGGTAGATTGGTCAAAGGATTCGATGATGAAAAATGGAGCAAAGTAAGAGAAGATGTTATGTACAACATCGTTCTTCAAAAGTTCTTACAAAACAACGACTTGCAATTGTTGATTACAAGGAAGGACCTGATGAACAAGACTTTTGTCGAAGGTAGTCCTTATGATGGAATTTACGGTGTAAAAATGGATTATAGGAATGACAAGATTGACGATGAGTCAAATTGGAATGGAACTAATCTGTTGGGTAAGGTCCTTTGCCGTGTCAGAGACTATTTATTGAGAAACTAAAATTTTAATTTAAAACTTGAAGATAAGAATAAGAGGTATAACATGCCAAGGGATTTGGCTTAGTAATTAATGTCTAAAACTTTTGTGAAAAAAGAGATTACACCTGAGGTAATAGAAACATTTTTAAACGGTCATGATAGTCAAGAAAGGATTGTAAACATTGACTATTCATATCAAGATAATTTCATAACTGTTTATTATAGAAATGAAAACGATGAAAAATGTGTTTCAAAAGAGCCATTTATGCCATTTTTATGGGCAACGAAAGATGCTTGCATAAAATTATGTAACGGTGATAAGCGTAAAGTAAGTGATTTACTGAAGCAATATAGAATATGGGTTAAGTCACTTGATGTCACTAATTCAGAAGGTAATGTCGTTGAAGAAATTAAGAAAAACGGCTACACTTACATGTTTTATGCAACTTCGCCTATGAGTTATTCAAAATTCTTGGAGTTTTTCAAGAAAGCTGGAAATCCAGTTTCAAGTAGGAAAAATAAAAATGACAATAATGGAACCAAACAAAAAGAAGAAAGACAATATTTGTCAGTAACGCCAAAGGAACAATTCATGATTTCAACAGGAAAAAGGTTCTTTAAGGGTTACGAAGACTACAATGATATTCTTAGGCTTATATTTGACTTGGAATCAACAGGACTTAATACTAAGAAAGATAGAATAATACAAATTGGTATTAGATTTAATAGACCTGTAAAATATAAAGGGAACTATATAACATTTGAAAAGATATTAACAACTGAAGGTAATACTGAAGAGGAAAAAAATATTTCAGAATTAAATAATATAATTTCATTTCTTAAAATCATATATACATTTAGGCCAGATGTTATAACAGCTCATAATGGAGAAGCATTTGACTGGAATTTGTTAATTGGAGCATGTGAAAGACTTGGTACTTCAATGGAAGAATTATCTAAACGTTTCTTTAATGGAAAGCCGATTTATAAAGATGAAAATGAAACGATTCTTAAACTTGGTGGAGAAATCGAAAAATTCCATAGAACAGTCGTACCTAACATAATAATAACAGATTCTTTGCATGCAGTAAGAAGAGCACAAGCAACTGATTCAAATTTCAAGGAAGCAAATCTTAAATATTCGGCAAAATATCTTGAATTAAAAAAAGAAAATCGTGTTTATGTTCCTGGCGATGAAATTTCTTCTGTGCAAAATGATTTGGAAAATCACTATGCGTTTAACGAAGATAATGGAGATTGGTATCTTTTTGATAAAGAATGTGGTAATGAATTTGTATTTGATGGCAATACAAAACGCAAGGCAATACGAAAATTCAATAGTATTGGAAACAACTATAAATTAGTGACAGGAAAATATATTGTAGAAAGATATCTTCTTGATGATTTGTGGGAATGTGATAAGGTTGAATTAAGTTTAAATCAAAGTGCATTCAATATATGTAAATGTCTCCCATTACCATTTCAAAAATGTTGTACAATGGGAACTGCCGGACAGTGGAAGGCTCTGATGCTTGCGTGGAGTTATGAAAATGATTTGGCAATTCCATATGCAGTAAATACTGGCTGTTTTACTGGAGGTCTTTCTAGATTATTGGCTGTGGGGTATACAGGATTAGACAAAGACGAGTTTGAAAAAAATGGTGAATATGGCCTTGTAAAATTAGATTATAATAGTTTGTATCCATCAATTATACTAACTTGGGGTATAGAAGATGTAAAAGACTTATCAGGCGCAACTCTTAAATTTTTGAACTATTTTTTAACCACAAGAGAAACTTATAAAGGAAAAAAGAAAGCAGCCAATAAAATTATAGAAAAATATGAGGAAAAAATTAATATTGGGGAACAACTTTCGAAAGAAGAAAAAGATGAATATGACAAAGCATTAAATTATTATGCGTTAAATGATAACCTTCAGGCACTTAGGAAGGTTTTCTGTAATTCATTTTTTGGTTCATATGGTTCTAATAATGGTGCTGTATATCCATGGAAATCTGTTGATTGTGCTGAAAGAACAACATGTACTGGCAGACAATCATTAAGGTTGATGATAGGACATTTTTCAAAAATAGGTGAAAAAAATGGCTTAGGAAATGAGTATGATTATAAACCAATTGTCGGAGATTCATTTACAGAAGATACACCATTATTTATAAAATATAAGGATTCAGGCCTTATTAATATTGTTCCAATAATGGAATTAATAGAAGAAAAAAATATTGAAATAGATGATTTAGGCCGTGAATATGATTATTCGAAAAAGCCTTTTTATATCTTATGTAGAAGCGGATGGGTTGAGCCTTCATATATTTATCGGCATAAAACAGATAAGGACATTTATGAAGTTATTGATAATGATACAATTGTTGAAGTTACAGAAGACCATTCTCTTTTTGACTCAGAAAAAAATAAAATAAAGCCATCAGAAATAAATGAAAATACAAAACTAGAATATTTTGATGGAACAATTTATTTTCCAATAACAACACATTCAGAAAGTCAATCTCAACACATAAAAGAAATGGCATTTAAATTAGCAAAAGGGCAAATTGATAGGGTTCCTGTTAAAGTCTTGAACAGTTCAAATCAATTTAAAGAATTGTTTTATAAAATTTTCATGGAAAATTATGACGAAAATGTAAAGTTTTCAAAAACGTGTTTAGCTGGATTGCTGTTTATTAAAAACAATCTCAAATAAAAACATTTATTTAAAATCATTTTTTGGTTTTTTTGGTTCTATTCACTACTTATTTTAAAAAAATTTGTTTATGCAAAAATTAGAAGAAGTAAAAAACAAGGCAAAAGAAGTACATGGAGATAAATATGATTATAGTTTAATAACAGAATATAAAAATGATAGGATAAAATATCCAATAATTTGTAAAACACACGGAGTCTTTTACAAGTGTTTTAACAAACATATTCATATGGCCCAAGGATGCCCAAAATGTTCAGGCCGATTCAGATATGATACTGAAAGTTTTAAAGAAACAATAAAAGATTTAAAAAATCTTGAAGACGTATCATTTGAAAAATTGAAATATGTTAACAACAAGACAAAAGTCGTTTTAACTTGTCATAGAAAAGATGAATATGGAAATGAACATGGTGATTTTGAAATGACTCCTGGCCATATATTAAGTGGGGAAGGATGTCCAAAATGCCGTTACATAAAATCAGCAAGTTCAAAACGCAGAAACCTTGATGAAGTAATTTCACTTTCTAAAGATATTCATGGAGACAAATATGATTATAGTTTAATAACAGAATATAAGAATGATAGGATAAAATACCCTATCATTTGTAAAAAACACGGTGTATTTTACCAAACATTTAATAACCACATTAAAAATAAACAAGGTTGCGCCAAATGTGCAATAGAAGAGAATGCAATAAAGAAAACAAAAGATATTGAATGGTTTATACAGAAAGCAAAAGAGGTACATGGTGATAAATATGATTATTCCAAAGTTAAATACATAAACAACAGGACTAAAGTGTGCATAATATGTCCTGAGCACGGTGAATTTTGGCAAAATGCATCTAACCATTTACAAGGACAAAAATGTCCAATATGCTCAAATATTGAACGTGGGATAAAATCAAGGTTAACAAATGAAGAATTTATAGAGAAGGCAAAAGAGGTTCATGGAGACAAATATGATTATTCAAAAACAAATTATATTAAACAAGATGAAAAAATTATAATAACATGCAAAAAACATGGTGATTTTTTACAAAGTCCTGGAAATCATTTAATGGGCAATGGTTGCCCTAAATGTAGTATATCAAATTCTTCTTTTGAAGATGAGATTAAAGATTTTATATCATCAATCGTTGGAAAAGATGAAGTTATAACAAGAGATAGAATAATCTTGAGTGGAAAAGAACTTGACTTATATATTCCGTCAAAAAAGATAGCAATAGAATGTGATGGAATATTTTGGCATTCAGAAGTAAATAAAGATAAATATTTTCATTTGAGAAAAACGGAAGAATGCATTAAAGAAGGAATCAGACTAATTCATATATTTGAAGATGAGTGGAAAAACAAAAAAGAAATAGTAAAATCAATATTAAAAAATATTTTAGGTGATACTGGACGGAAAATATTTGCAAGAAAATGCATTATTAAAGAAATTGATTCGAAAACGAGTTCAAGATTTATATCCGAAAATCATTTGCAAGGAAACTGTTCTGCAAGCATAAGGATTGGCCTTTATCATAATGATGAATTGGTTTCTGTAATGACATTTGGAAAAAGCAGACATTTTATTGGAAACGGAAAGACTGAATGGGAATTGTTGCGATTTTGCAATAAGATAAACACTAATATTGTTGGTGGGGCAAGTAAACTTTTAAAATTTTTCATAAAGAAATACAATCCAAACAATATTGTAACATATGCAGATAGAAGGTGGTCATGCGGAAATTTGTACGATAAAATAGGATTTGTTCAATATAATATATCAAGGCCAAATTATTATTATGTCATAGGGCAAAAACGATATTATAGGTTTAATTTCAGAAAAAGCATATTGGTTAAAAAATATGGATGTCCAAACAATTTAAGCGAACACGAATTTTGCCTTTCTAAGAAATGGTATAGGATTTATGATTGTGGTTGTTTATGCTATATTTGGAAAAAAGAAAATTAATTTATATAATATCGTAAATAAGATAAAAACATGTTAAAAATAAAAAATAAAGGCAACACATCAAAATATGTATATGATATTTCTTTAGATGGAACAGTTGTTAATGCATTTGGAATGAATATCTTGTCAAATACAGATGGATTCAATTTTAAACTACCACAAAAATATCGTTACACAAAAGAAAATCCATATATAAGTAAAGGCTTATCAAGAGAAACAAAAGAAAATAAAGAATATGTTGGATTTGAGGCTGACCTTGCTGAATTCAATGATTTATATATGTGTGACATGAATTATAGTAGTAACGGTGTAAATAAAATGGGTTGTGGTTTGGACGAAAAGATTGCTTCATCAATAAATTTATCAAGAAAAAATTATATTGATTATTTTCCTGAAAAACCATATCCAAAAGATGTAAAATTTGTTGGTAATACTGTTAAAAGTAAAAAACTTAACGTCTATATCTCTGATTTTTTGGATGAAACAGTTAGATTTTTATTAAGAGGTCAAGGACAAAAATTCATCGAATCTTACTATGACTACATCGAAAAAATATATAATTATCAGATACCACTAAAAAAGATTGCATCTAAAGGAAAAATAAAGAAGTCATTGGAAGAATATGTAGAAGATTGCAAAACAATAACAAAAGCTGGTAGACCAAAGTCAAGACAAGCATGGATGGAATTGGCATTAAGGGAAAATCTTAATGTAAATATGGGTGAAACTATATATTACATTAATGTTGGTAAAACAAAATCACAAACTGATGCTAAAAAAGTGACTCATTATTATAAAGTTGATGGATTGTTCGGTGAAAAAACAGATTACAGAGTTGCATTAGAAAAAGAATGGAAAAAAGATAATATTGATGGTAAGTTAGCGTTAAAAGAACGTGCTTTATCCTTTAACGATTATGTGAAAAAACACCATCCAGATGTTATAATCGAAGACGAGGTAATACTTAATTGTAAATTGGTTCCAAGAGAGATTGTTGATTCCGAAGAAGATATAATGTGCAAAGAAGGGGAGGAATATAATGTACAAAAGTATATTGAACAGTTCAACAAAAGAATTAAGCCTCTTTTGGTGTGTTTTAAGCCTGATATAAGAAATAGAATATTGATTATCAATCCAGACGATAGGCAATATTTTACTTCCGAAGAATGTGAATTATGCAGCGGTTTTCCAAATAAGCCAAGCGACCAAGATACATATGAACAACTTATGACAATGGAAGATAAAGAAATAAGGTTTTGGATGTCACATCCAGAATGGGAACCACCTTATTTAGAAGATTGTGGAATGGACTGGGGTGAGATTCAACGTGATTATCTCGAAAGAATTGAACGCGAAAGACAACTTGGAATTGACAAGGTAAAAGCAAGATTTGCTGAAATTGTTTTCAATATGACACTTGAGGAACTTGAAGATTTTGAAAACGGTGATATGCCAAAAGCAATGCTTGAAATCGTTGATGTGGACCCGTTGACAGGTAAATTTATGTCAAAAGAATATAAAGACATTGTAATCGGTACAATACTTGATGTTTTGGATGCAAAAGAAGAGAAAATAAACGCCTTAGAGTTTGAAAACGAAGTAGAAGTTGAGGCTTAAAAAGTTTTATGGATATGAAATTATATGGCGCAATCGTAGTTTATAATGAAGAACCAATAGTAAAATATATTATGCCATATCTAACAAGGTATGGATTTGATAAATTGTACATATATGATGATGGCTGTACAGATAATACTATTGATTTAATTAAATCATATAATTGTGATTATATTGAATTTAGAGATTTTTCTAAATACTTAGAAATGAATAATGGTGAATTTGATTTAGCAAAAGCAAATGTATATGCTGATTTGTTTTTTGCTGGAAAAAATGAATCTATTAAGACAGGTGAAGATGTATGGGTTTATCATTCTGATTTTGACGAGGTAATATTTAATTTTAATACTTGTTCAAATAAAAACGGAAGTATTAAAGAATACATTGATTTTATATTTAAGCGTTTTGAAGCAAATTATTATGCAGGTAGAACTGTTAATATTATAAAAGGTAAAGAATCTACAAGTGAACTTGCTCATACATTTAAAGACACAAAGTGTTTTTATTGGAATTATTGGGGCCAAAAAGTTTTTTTATTGAAATGTAATGATTTTTCAACAGAAAATTTTGTTTTTGGTTCTGGAAACCATTTTTTGGCTTTAAATCTTGAAAAAGGAAAAAAAGCAATAAACATTTATGAATGTGGTGGTGTATATAGTTTTCATTTTAAATATTTTACATATGAATATTATGAATATAAGAATAAAAATAGTTCAGTACGTAACGTATGCCCATTTCTTTATTTAGAAGATAGCGAAGCAATAAAAGAACATTATATACGTGAAACGGGATGTAAATTTCCACTTGAAATGTTCTTTGCTTTAAGCGGATTTTTTGTTAATAATCCTTTACCGACAATAAATTATGGTAACTTTAAAATGGGAGATATTAATATTAATTTAAACTGACTACTCCAACACATTTTCAGACGTGCTTTTTTTATTAAAAAATTTGTTTTTTACGATTAACATGCAAGAAAGCCATCTGCTTTAGATGTGGGATGAATTGCTTTAACATTGTGTTACTGACATCGCTACTTAATGTATTAAGTGTGGTTAATAGGTATAACTTATTAACAAATACGTGTTCTTAATAAAAAAAAAGAACCCCACGATTGAAATAGTGGGAGTATGTCAGTCATTTGTATTTCCTATTTTTTCAAGTTTTGCTGAATAGACATTTCCTTTATTATCAACAATTTTTATTGCGCCAGCCTTTAATCCAATTGTACTAATTGAAGCGTTTTCATTTAATGGCTGTCTTGAAAAATATTCATTTAAACATTCATTAACAATTGCTTTTATTATTGAATAGTCAACGTTTCCTCCTTGTACCTGATATTGCTGCTCATTAACTGGCCTTCTGTTTTGTTGTGGCTTTCTGTTTCCGCCAGGTATTTCCATTCCTGATAAAACAGACTGATTGTCCAATGCAGTTACATCTATGACTTCATTAAGCATTGATTGCTTGATTTTGTCAGGCATTTTGCTATTTGCTGCCGTTTGCTGATTATATCTAATGTCTTTTGTTTGAACATTTCTTTTTTGCGGATGATAATCTTCTTCTTCATTAAGGTACATTCTATCAAATTTAGAATAATCGTCATATGAAGATGGGTCTGGGTCTTTTCTATCGAAATTGCCATCACCTTTATATGATTCAATAAGCCTGTCACCTTCAAGATTACATAAATCCCTTGCTTTTCCTATAATTTGTGCTAATTGTTGTTTTGAAACTGCCATTTTAATTATAAATTATCTTCATTATCGTCTTCATCTTCATCTTCATTATTATCAAGTATTTTCCACCTTTTCATCATATCTTGATAAGAATTAGATAACTCATTATCTGTATTAATTTGTGGACCTTGTTCAATGTCAGACTTTTCAACAGGTTCTGTTTCGTCTCCATATTCAACAGGTGATTGGCTTGTTTGTGCTGTTTGTGCCATATCAGTCCCGTTTTCAATTTCGCCTTTTGAAACAGGCTTTGTATCTGGGGCTTCCACTTTACTTTGAAAGTAACTTTTTTGCCCTAAATTGTCAACATTTTTTTGCGTAACATTTGTTGTTTGTGTTGGCTGTTTTGCTGTTGCCGTTGTTTTTTGTGGTTCTTCTTCTCCTTTGTCAATATCTGATTTTTGTACAGGATTTGAATCTATTGGCTGATTTTGGTTTGCAAGAGACGAACCATTGAAATTTTTTGCCAATGGCGTAATTGAATAAATATCAGAAAACCCCTTATCGCCAGAATCATTAAATCCGGTGCTTAAAAGTTGCTGTTCATAATCATAATATTTTACATGCCCAACATCAACTTGGCCAATGTTATCTGTTAGAAAAAGTTTATATTTCGGTACACCTCTTTTTGTTGAACCAAAAGTTTGAAATGCTCTAATGGCCATTTTTCCGTTTTTAGTAATACCGAAAACAAGTGGTAAAAGGTATCTTGTGTTTTTACCTTTTCCACCTTTTTTATCATCATAAGTTATTCGGATTCTACGGCAATTTTCAATTGCAAATTGCAATTTTTCTTCTTTACTTAATTGCCAAGTTTCTTTTCCAAATCTCTTTTTTGATAAAGACGCTGTTTCATTAATATGTACTAAACGTTTTTTCATTAACCTGGGATTACTATTTGTCCATCTGCAACGTTTGCTGACGTATCAACATAGTTTAATGTATATTGCGTTGCTTCGTTAAACATTGATATATTTTTTAGGAAATTTCTTCCTCCAACACCGTTTCTACCTTCAATATCATATAATCCACCAGCATTTTCAGTATCAAAGTTTTGATAATTAATTGTTGAAGGTGCTGTACAATTAGGTATTGAGTGCAAATGGCCACCATGTCCAGTACCTTTACCTAATGGGTCACCTGTTGCTAATGCGTCAGGATGTATTGCTGAATATTCCTCATTTCTTGTGTAATCGTTTCTTATAATCAAATTATTTCTTGATTCAATACCTTTTACTTCTAAACAAGTTTGCATAATATAATAGTTTTTTTAATTTTATTTACTTGGTAATGTTGTTATACCGTTTTTAATATTTTTATCGTGTGTTGTTCCTACACCTGGTTTTGGCTTTGATGCAATTTTTTGTCCTTCTGGTTTGCTTGCTTGCATTATTTTATCAGCATTTTTTGCCTTTGTTTCCAAACTTGAAGCCTTTCCAAAATCTTCTCCGCCATATTGCATCATTCTTAACAAAGTTTTTTGCCCTTGGGCTTTTTCTTGTGGAGAACTTCCATTTCTTATTTTTTTAACCGCATTTCTAATTCTTTGTCCTTCTTTTTCTGCTGCTTCATATGATTTTCCATTAAAAACTCTATTTGACAGTCTTGAATTTTCTTCATCTAATATATATTTTTTTTCCCATTCTTTTTTTGACATTTCATGTATATTTGATGGGCCTTTTCCAAATGTTCTTGGCCCTATTGCCCATCTATACTCAGGATAGTGCCTTTTTTCAAAATCGTCAGATGTTTCTTTATCAGCATACGTTTCACCATAGCCAGCAGAGCCATCTGCACTTATTTTATTAGCAAAATCATCTGGCATATCTGGCTTTGTACCTAAAGCGTCAAGATAAGTACTAACACCATTAGCGATTTCGTCTAATTGCTTTTCTGTTAATATAATGGTCTTTTTATTCATTTTTGAGTTGCCCTATATTTGTATTTATTAACATTTTGCATCATTTCATCCAATATATTGGTTAGTCCGCTTTCTGTTGTGTCATTACATTTTTTCTTCATTGACAATATATCCTTTTCAAGTTCTTTTAACAAAGGAATAAGACTTTCTGAATTTGGAAGCATTGGCAATAACTTACCTATTTGAAAGTGTTTGCCCTCTATTCCCATACAACACTCAGTAAATTCATCTTCACAGTCTGATATGCAATCATTTATTTCATCACATAACAAGTGTTCAGAATTACTTGTTGTGTTCCAATGGATTTCTTTAATTCTTATCATATATCCGTGTAAGGAACAAATAAAATCTATATACTCTTTTTTCATTTTCTATAATTATTCGTTTATAAATAGTTTACAATTTAAGTTTTTTATTTAAAATCATATAAATGAATAATTGTAATAATAAAAAAACGTATGAAATCAAATTATGTACATGTGACGTTTGTAATAGACGAAAGTGGCAGTATGACAGGAACAGAAACCGATGTTGTAGGAGGCTTCAAGAAAGTTGTTGACGAACAACGTGAAAATAAGGAAGGTAGTTGCTCTGTATCATATTATAAATTTAATGGACACGTTGATGAAGTATATGTCGGAAAGAATGTTGAAGACGTTGAATATATTGATGACAAATATAGTCCAAATGGAATGACGGCACTTTTCGATGGCGTAGGCATTGCAATTGACAACACTGGAAAATGGCTTAGTGCTATGAATGAAGAAGATAGACCTGAAAAAGTTCTTGTCGTTGTTATGACTGACGGTGGCGAAAATTCTTCTGATGAATACAGTGCTTCAAGAATTAAGGAAATGATTAAAGAACAGGAAGATAAATATAATTGGAGTTTTGTGTATATGGGAAGTGATTTGACAAATGCACAAGACGCAAACAGCCTTGGAATTTCAACAAGGGCATTTGCTAAAAAGTCAGCATATATTGAAAATTATGATATGATTAATGCATCAGTTAGTGCATATAGATGCTGTATTGGCAGCGCATCAGAAAAGAATCTTGCATTTACAACTTCATTATTAGAATCTTGTGAAAATGCAACAAGAGAATATGCTAATGAAAACAATTTGAATGCTGAAGAATTGTTGTCTTAATAAATGATTAAACAAAATAAAAATGAGTGATAAGATAAAAGTACTTGTTGTTCCATCAGATAAATTTGGTGTTGGCCTTTATAGGTCAGTAAGTCCACATACTCAATTGGATAAATTGTATGGTGACGAGTTTGATGTTGAAATAAATTATCAGCCAAATTGGACTGATTTACAATCATTTAACAAATATGATATTGTTCACGTCCATAAAGGACTTTTTGAAAATATTAATTTGTTTTGGAACGCATTAGATTACTTTAAGAAAAACAATATTGTTTCTATTATTGATATTGATGATAACTGGGAAGTTGGACCAAGCCACCCACTTTATCACCAAAACAAAAGTATGCATGTTGCGGAAAAAATTATAGAAAGTCTTAAACGTGCTGATTATATTACAACTACAACAGAAATTTTTGCTAACAAAATCAAAAAGTATAACAAAAATGTTTTTGTTTTTCCAAATTCTGTTGACCCTGATGAGTCACAATATAGTTCAGAAAAGAATCCTTCAGACAGAATTAGATTTGGATTTGTAATGGGTTCTTCTCACGAAAAAGATATGGAACAATTCAAGGGTGTTGTTAATGCGCTTCCAAAGGATATTTTAGATAAAATACAAATAGTATTGTGTGGATATGATTTAAGAGGTACAATGACAATGATGAATCCTGATGGCACAATTAAAGGTCAAAGACCAATTAAGCCAGAAGAATCAGTATGGTTCTCATATGAGAAAAACGTAACTGATAATTATAGCATTTGCAGCCCTGAATACAAGGAATTTTTGCTTAAATTCTTAAAAGGTGTTCAATGGCCAATGGCTGATAAAGAGGCATATAGAAGAGAATGGACAAAAGATGTAAAAGATTTTGCCACACATTATAGAAATATTGATGTTTTATTTGCTCCATTGGAATGTAATTCATTCAACGAAGTTAAATCTGAATTGAAATTCATTGAAGGTGGATTTACAAGAACTGCCGTTATTGCAACACATTTCGGCCCATATACTATTGGTAGTAAATCAATATTTAAAAAAGGTGGAGAAATTGACCCTGAAGGCAATTGTATTTTGGTTGAGCCAGAAAAGAAACATAAAGCATGGGGACAAGCAATTAAAAAGATTGTTGAACACCCTGAATATATTAAGATAATGACAGATAATATGTATGAAACCGTAAAGGATAAGTACAATATAAAAAATGTTACTAAGACACGTGCTGAATGGTACAAGTCTATTATCAAAAAGTAATGTCATAATTGCATTGTATATGTATCATCACCTCTCTGTCAACTTCTTCTTTGATTACTTTTGATACTATATTTTTTTATAAATAGTTTTGTTCTTTGAAGATTTTTTTGTATGTTAGAAACAAAGAAAATTTAGTATTATGAAAACATTGACACAAGAACAAGCCTACACTGAGTGGGTAAAATTTTATGGTGTATTTGAAAAACTTGGATTGACTAAAAACTATGACATGGAAAAGTTGAAGACTGAATTATTGTCTTCTCCGTGTGCCGTTAGTGAAGAAATGGGTACTGCTTATAAAGGAGCTCTTCTTATTCACATTAATATGGTTATGGCATTGGCCCAAAGAGTTGCAAAAATGATTTCAGGAACGTTTGAAGTTGATGAAAACACATTATTGAAATCAATTGCGATAATGCACCTTTCAAAACGTTTGATTTATGTTGAAAACGATAATGATTGGGAAATCAAAAATCGTGGACTTATGTTTAAGTTTGCAAAAGGTGTCGAAGGATGCCTTAAAGGTGGTGAAAGAAGCGCTCTTGAGGCTCTTAACAATGGAATTAAACTTACGCCAATTGAATTTGAGGCAATAACTTGTCTTGACGAGGATGTTGAGGCATCAAAGAAACCATTCCTTTCAATTTATACGACTGTCATTAGACAAGCAAATGAACTTGCTTACGCTATTGAAAAGGAAAGATATAATAAGATTAAAAACGCTAAATAATGAAAAGGAATAGTGACCAATTTGCACAATGGAATAATGGATATGAGGCATATAATCCATTTGAACCATGGAATGATGTTGAAACTGAAGATGACCCGCTTGCTCCTTGGAATAATGAAGAAGGAAAAGATTGGAGTGGATGAAGATATAATAATTTAAAAAGTTGGTAATAATAAATACATATATTATGATGAAGGTAAAATTAAAAAAAGTTAATGAAGAAGCAATGTTGCCAAAACAATCAAAAGAAGGTGACTTTTGTTATGATGTATGGGCAGTTGACGAAGAAGAAATAAGCCCAAATGTATGGAGATATAGACTTGGTTTTAAATATGAAATAGATAGAAATAGTTTTGGCGTAAAATTTTCAGGATTCAATTCTGACGAACCAATTATAAGTTCTGATATACTTGATAATTTTAGTATGTCAATTGATTTAAGGCCAAGAAGTGGAATATATAAAACAGGTATGGTGCTTGCTAATTCAGAAGGAACCTTTAATTAAAAAAAAATATTTAAATCACTTGTTCTATTTCAATTTACAAATTATTTATATCAAAAAAATTTTATAAAGAAATAATTGATTTAAATATTTTACATCAAGAGGTTGTAAAACAGGGTGAATTGCTGGAAAAACTAGAAGTAGCCAATCAGCAGCCAAGCGTTTATAGAAATATTTACGAAGGTTCAACGACTAACATCCGACCCCAAACAGACAATGCTGTGGGGAGTAATGATGACACGAGCGCCCTGCCTACTAATAATAGTAGTGATGATATAGTCTGAACATGCATATATAACTTAATAATGAAAATGCAGAATTATAGGATAAAGAGCCTATAAGTTAACAAAATTGGGATGAATTTTACAGAGGTGAAGCAATGGCCATATTTTACCATGTAATACCAACATTACCAAGATATAAAAAAGGTGATAGAGTTGGACAAATTAAACTTGGTATTAGTATTCCATTACAATTTGAATTTGTTGATGAAATAAATGAAAACACAGAACGTGGAGAAGGCGGATTTGGGCATACTGGCGTACAGTGATGAATTAAGAAAATGCATAAAATCCATTGATTATATAGATATCACATTAAAAATAAAGGGCAGCGATTAATCGCTACCCTTTTTTTTATTTTGAACGCTAATTATTTTTCAAAGTATTTTTTTTAACTGTTTCTGTGTATATTTCCATGCCGGATATTCACTACCAATTCAAATCTCCACTTTCTTTTGCTTGTCTTGCAGCCAATCTTCAAAGCATATATTGACCTTGTGCAGTGTCTCCAATTTCTTTCAAAACTTTTTTAACGGATTCTTTTATTATATTGTTTAATTTTGATTCGTTTATATTTAACTGATTTTTTGCCCCTCTTGCATTTCTCCACATATTATATGCTTGCATATATGCTTGTACTAATTGATTTTGTTGTCGGTTTCTTTGACTTCCATCTTTTGTTACAAAAGTTCTGTTATTTCCGTTCTTTTGCATAACTAGTCCGGCTTTTTTACATGCATTCAATGCAGACTGCATTTTGTCTGCTAATTGTTCTACGTTTGCATAATCAACATTTTGATTTTGTTGCATTTGTGGATTATTTTGAGGACCATTTTGTGTAGTAGATTGTTGTGCTGTTTGTTGTGTATTTTGTGGCGCAAATTGTTGATTTCCTTGTTGCTGAGCGCCTTGTACCGTGTCACCATATTGGTTAGAATAACTTCCCATTGATGCCCTAGAAGCACCTGCATTGTTTGCGTCATGATAATGTCTTGCTGTATTAGGGTCGAAATTTCTTGAATTAGGGTCATATCCATAATTTTGATATGAATCATAATCTCTCTTTTTGTATAATTGGTTATTTCTTGCGGCAGTAAAATCGTCTGAGAATTTATTTATACCATTTCTAATTCTTCCTGCAAGATTTCCTAAAAATTTACCAAGACCTTCATCTTCCATTGCTTCAGACAACACTCTCATTGTGCTGTTTGTGATTAGTCTATTTAATTGTTGTTCGTTTAATTTATATTTCATATTGCAATATTTTTTTGTTCTGAATATTATATTTTTATAATAAATAGTTCAATATTTGTAAAATTGTTGACTTTGTTAATAATTAAAATTATTTTAAAATAAAAAATATGGCTAAAGAAAAGAAAGAAGAATACACATTATCTTCATTGCTTGAACTTGAAAAAGCATCAAGAATTGTATGCTTAAAGTATGAAAATAGCACGAAAAACTATGATGGCACAATTACAAACAATGAAGAATATTCATTATTCAAGAAATATAACAATTTTCATAATAAGATTGTTTCTTTAATTGAGGGAAAATTAAATGACGAAATTTAAAAAAATATTAGGAAAATTTTTGATAGGTTTAAGACTATTTTGGTATTCGTTATTTTATGGAATGGAATCTGCAAACAAAATGCTAACAGACCAAAATGGTGATATGTCTGATAATGGTATACACCAAAATATATCAAAAGGTGGCGTTATGAACGATTTGCTTGAGCAAAAAGTCACAAAAGAAGTCGAAGAATTAAGGGAAAAACATTACAGAATAATAAAAGAGGCTGATAAATATGACCCAACGACAATAACTATGACGTTTGATGCTGATGGAAATCCTATATTTTCAAACACAAATCATTTGAGTAAAAAGACATATACGGATTATATGAAGCACCCACCAGTATATAATGATGAAAACCTTAAAATAAGGGTAATACAAGATAACAAAATAACCCAAAAGGAAACTTCAATTGGAAACATTAACATACCTAACGGGTTATATGATTATGATACCACACTTACAATAACAAGAGGAATGTATATTCCAAGATTTGAAATTGACAAGTTTGTTACAAAAATGGTTGTGAGACAAAACTATGGCGCTGAAAGGGCCCTTGTTGATTTTTATTTACCAACAAATGCAAGCCAATTCGGTAAAATTGATGCAATTTTAATTTCAAATCTTTATTCAATGTTTGAAAAAAAGAATTATCGTTCAGACTTGACTGAATTTGAATCCATTGAGTGGTATTCTGATAAAGCATGGAATTCAGATGATATGTGCCTTTTCAAATATGATGATATAGTCTTGGTTAACATAAGCGTTTTCGATGGTAGTTTTGTTTTCACGTTTGATTGCCATATTGTTTCTGACGGGAAATCTATTGTTGAGAAGTATATGACAGAAGAAATGGAAGAAAAATACAAGGAATTAGCGCCAAAATCAAAGACTGTTGATTTGCTTGCTGGAAAACGTAGAAATGAAAAACTTGACGAAAAAAATAATAAAATAAATTTAGGAAACACAATAATTAAATTATGAAAATAGCTATAGATTTAAACGATGTTGTTAGAGATTTTTCAAACAATTTTTTGAGATATTATGTCGAAAGATATAATCACGAATTTGATTTGGACGACTTTGAATTTTGGTCACATAACCTTAATGAAGTTTTCCCGTTTAATAGCGAAAATGCTTATTATAATTTCATATATAATGATTATGCTTTTGAATTGTTTGGGAAATGTGGTGTTTGTTCAAGAAACCTTGAATCTGAACTAAACAATTGGACTGAAAAAACATTAAAGGATATTGATAGCGAAGAAAAGATTGAAGTTATGATTGTATCACCAAATGAATATGGTGCTTCAATTGGAAGCACATATTTTTTCTTATCAAAATTGGGTACAAAAATAAGAGAAGTGTATCTTCCTGTTAATTCAGAAACAATTTGGGATAAATGTGATGTTTTGATTACGGCAAATCCTGATTTGTTATTGAGTAAACCAGATTGTGAGCATTGCAAAATTTCAATTAAAATAAATACAGAATATAACAAGGAATCAAGTTCGGACTATACTTTTTCGAGTTTAAGCAAGTTTTTGTCCGATAAGAATAACACAGAAAAATTACTTGAGCATTACAATGGTTAAATACGGAAAATATGTTAGTTTTAATGGCAAAAAATATGCCTTTAATTATGATAAATTAAAAGAATTATGCCTATCTTCTTCAAAAGATGGAAATAGTAATGAATTTGAAATATCACAGGCTTATGAGGCTGATGATAGTGGTGAATTGAGAATTACAAGCAAGGTTGAACACGAAACAAGAATTTCAGGAAACCAACAAAATGATATGATTATATATGATTTAATTAAATTGTTTATTGTATCGTTATTGGAAAACACTTCGTCTGAAAAGGATTTTACATTTGACTTTGGAACTGCAATAAGTCTCAATACTTTGGTAAGATGGAAAATAATTGAAGAAATAACAGAATAAAAATAATATAATGGCAGAAATGACAAAAAATGAAATGCTAAAGATTGTAGAAGAAAGCATTTCAAAATTAAAAGAAAAGACGTTTAAAGTTTTCTTTTTTGTCTTGGACACAAAAGGAAACCCAACAAGTGCCCTTGAATACATTTATCAAACAGCATATGTGCTAAAAAACAGAGGGTATGATGTTGCAATGTTACACCAAGAAAAGGAATTTGTTGGAGTTGGTGGGTGGCTTGGTGAAGAATACGCTTCTTTGCCACATTATAATGTAGAAACAGAAAACGTTGAAATTACTCCAAGCGATTTCTTGTTTATTCCTGAGATTTTCGCTAACGTAATGATTCAAACAAGAAAATTACCTTGCAAAAGAGTAATGATTGTTCAAAATTTCAATAATCTTTGCGAATTTATGCCGCCTACACAAACACCTTTGACGCTCGGTATTACGAACACAATTGCGACAACAGATTATCAAGCAGAAAAAGTTAAAGAATTTTTCCCAGAAATGAGATGTAACGTTGTTAGCCCGTCAATTAGTAAGGTATTTAGACCAATTGATGGACCACAAAAGTTAATAGTTAATATTGTATCTAAAAACCAAACTTATGTAAACCAAATAATAAAGCCATTTTATTGGAAAAATGAAGTTTATAAATGGGTTTCATTTAGAGATTTAAGAGGGTTGAGCCAAGATTTGTTTGCTGAAGCTTTAAGAGAAGCAGCAATAACAATATGGATTGACGATGATACAACATTCGGATATACTTTATTAGACGCTCTTAGTTGTGGTACACTTGTTTTGGCTAAAGTGCCAAATAACCCGTCTGATTGGATGAAAAAAGGAGATGAACTTAACGAATCAATACTTTGGTTTGATGAATTGGAGGACTTGCTAAAATTATTGTCTTCTGTAATTAGAAGTTGGACATTGGATTTGATTCCTGATAGCATTTATGAAAGCCAAAAAGAGTTTTATGCAATGTTTAACAGTGAAAAACAATCGAATGAAATACAAGACGCTTATATTGATGGTTTGTTCAAGAAAAGACTTAAAGAGTTCGAGGAAATTAAGTCTGATGTTGAAAATAATAAGTTTAAATTTAAGGAAGAATAATGAAAGAGTTGACTATTATTATACCAGTAAAGGAATATGAGAGTTCAATTGACGAACTTTTACATCGTTCAATCGCAAGTTGTTTGGATAACAGAATTATTTTAATTGGAAAAGACGTTGATAAGTATGAATTCAAGCCAAACGATGGTGAACAAATTCCGGTAATGATACAGATTAAAAACGATTCTGAAAATTTGTCATACCAACATAATGTGAATATGGCTGTTGATATGGTTGAAACAAAGTATTTTTCAGTTCTCGAATATGACGATTTCTATTCAAACATTTGGTTTAAAAATGTTGAAAAATACATAGAATATGATACTGAAAACGTTTCTGGCTTCTTACCTTTAACAGAAGTTGTTGATTATGACAAAAACGAAGTTATTGGATATTCTAATGAGGCTATTTGGGCTTCTTCATTCTCAGAGGAATTGGGGTATTTTGATTTACAATCAGCACAAGACTATTTGAATTTCAATACGTCTGGCGCTGTTTTCAAAAAAGATGATTTTATTGCTATTGGTAAACTTAAAGAATCAATGAAATTAGTATTTTGGTTTGAATACATTTTAAGGTCATTGCATGAAAACAAGAGACTTTTCGTAATACCAAAAATTGGATATTATCATTTTGTTGGGAGAAAAGATTGTTTATCTGAAACCTATGCAAAGGAAATTAGTGAAAAAGAGGCAGAATGGTGGATTGATTTGGCTAAAAAAGAATTTTTCTTTAAAAAAGACAGAAATAAAGTGTACAGCGAAGAATAATTTAACGATGCAAATAAAATGGGGTATAATGTGCCCCATTTTAAAACATCATCGGTAAGACTCTTGTGTTTGAGTGTAGTTAGGAAAGTACATTTTATAATGTAGAATTTGATGTTTTGCTGAGTTTTTAAACGAATTTAGCAGAAATGGCAAAAAGAGGAAGAAAGCCAAAAGAAAAAAAAGGATATTTTTACGATAAAGAAGAAGAAGCAATAGTTAATTACATTAATGAAACTAATGTAGCAGAGAAAAACAAAATATTTAACACAATTTTATATCCTGCTTTAACTAAAATGATAGAATCGTTAATACGAAGATATAAATTGTTTGTACCTGACGAGGAATTTGAACAAAATTTCAGTGACACAATATCTTATTTGTTAACAAAAATAGGCCATTTCAAGCCAGAAATGCTATGCTATGACGAATACAACGGAGATACGGATGGTATTGAAATTGTTGATATGAGTGAAAGCGATTTCAAAGAAAAAGTGAGATGTGCTGAAGAAGAAGACCCAGAATACATCCATGTAACTTTTTTCAATAAAAACGATGAAACAAATAAAGAATGTGTATATAAAAAGGTAAAACATAAGTATAAAGCATATTCTTATTGCGGTACTGTGTGCAGAAATTACCTAATGTACAAATGTTCACAATACACAAAGAAAAAGTTAAGGAATTATTCCTATGAGGATATATATGATGATATAAACAACGATGAACGATTTTCAACAGACACAGATAACTTTTCAATACATGCTGAAAAATTAATTTCAAAAGCGTCTGATGAAATAGAAACGATGATTAGAGATGGTATAAGCGGATTAACAGAATCTGAAGTTAAAGTTGGGAAATCATTGGTTAATTTATTAAGGGATTGGGAAAATGTTTTACCATATGAAGGTAGTAAAAAACTACAAAAGTCTTCAATACTTTATTATTTAAGGGAAGATACAATGATGACCACAAAAGAATTGAGAGATAATATGCGCCGTTTCAAATCATTGTATTATTTTTTAAAGGAAAAAGAAATAAATTAGATTCCTTATGAAAATGATATAAAACTATTTATTGTATATAATAAAAACCATGGAAACAAAAAGATACAAAGTAAGACTAAATTCTGTTGAGAAGATAGAAGAGTTACTTCAAGAGATATATGACCAAGCTTGTAAACAAATTACAGAAATACAAAACGAAATAAACAAATTGGTCAATTCAACAAATCTTGGGGCTGATGGATTCTCAATTGACGCTAAAGCAACATATGCAAAGGCAATCCACGATTTTATGGGTGATAAAGCAAAAGCAATTGCAGCAAAATTCGAGGTTGCAAAATTTATGGGAGAGATATTAAAGCATAACGGTGACGCTAATGCTACCTTAAACGACAAAAATTTCAAAAAAAGAACATCATTAAACCTTAACGAAATAAAGAATATGTTGACTTACGAAGAAGGCCCTGGTGGCGATGGAACAATTACATATGACCTTAAAAAAAATTAATATAAATGAATTCAACAGACAGAGTATTAAGTAACATTTCGTATTTACGAACAATGCTAGAAAACTTTCCAAACAACTTACTTGATGGTGATTGGACAGAATATAGTTCTGCATTTGATTTTATAATGGATGTACTTAGGTGCTGTGGAATTGATGACAAATATATTATTTCATATCTTGTTGGAAAGATATATGGATTTGAAACCAAGCCAGGATATAGAATAGATGGACTTTACGATGGTATAAAAAATGGATTAATGGATATTGATATGCAAAACGAGTTCATTAGCGGACTTGAAGTATCAATTAAAAACGTTTTAATGGCATTATTCACAAGCATATATACTTGTTCTGCAATACCGATATTACCAAATAAAGTATTTGATTATAACAATATAGATGGATTAATGGAGCCATCTATAGAAGCCATAACATTAGAAAACGGAAGTAATGACGAAGCATATAAAGTAAAAATACCAGTTTCAACAATAGATATTCTTGGTATGCTTTCAATAAATCCAACAACACCAGAAGGAAGTTTATATTATTCTATTGACGGAAAGAACAGATATTATCAAAAAACATTAGAAAAAAGAACCAGTACAGTACATGAAACAAAGCATTTAATGCCAGGTGACAAATATTTGTGTGAAGAATACAAATATGTTGGTGAATATAGATTGATATTCAAATATCAATATATTGTTGAAGATGTTCATAGGTGGAATTTTTGCATATGTACTAGCAACGGAGCACTAACACAAACCCCAATTGATTTGGACATAACGGTGACATATTCACAATATAGTGACGAGCCAATATGTAGTGAAACATTCAGGATACCAAGCGGAGAATCAAGAACAAGCCAAAACTTATTATTAAATCCTTCGTCTGATGATAAAAAAAGTTGTATTCATAGTATAACAATAAATGGGTATAAACAAGGTCTTGAAGTTGGCGATTCTGACGAATTTAGGTGGCTTTATTTATCAAGTGAATATAGTGGCTCAGATGATGGGCTTCACAATTGGGAATATCTTGGCGGAAGTACAATTGATTCTGACATTTTTGGCGAAAGTCAAATTAACAAAAAAGAAATTGTTGAAAAAACTGTTACAACAGAGGGTAACTATAACACAATATCAGAAGTAGAAGAAGAATTATTAACATACAAAGAGTGTGAATCTTCTGGCAACGCAATGAATTCAATTAGGTACACCTATGTTCCTAATGATTCAACAATTACAGAAAAAAGTCCTGAATATATTGTGTGTTATGATGGACCAAATCCAAATCTTCTTTATAGGGTTTATGATATGAATGCATTTATATGGAATGCATTAAACAGAGGTTCTAAATCAAATCAAATAGAAAAAAACCACTTAATGTGGGATAATAGAATTTATGCCTCGAAAGAATATGGCGTTACAAGAACGAACTCAAACCAATGGAATGAGTGGTATGAGTCAAAAGCAGAAGAGGGTATGGAATTTGTTTATAATGGTAATGAACAATCAGATATCATTTACCCGATAATCCAAATAGAGCCATACCAAAACAAATCACAATTATTGATTAGAATACCATCCCAAAAATATTTCTTACCGAAAAAGAGACAAGATTTGCTTAATGGTGTTCCAACTGGAGAAAAGTTCTATTTTAATGCAAGCATATATCAATTTGATTGGGAATATCTTCAAAGTATACAAATATTAAATCCAAAATTAATGCTTATACGACTTATTGAGCATTTAATTGGGCTTTCATTAAACGTTGGACTTTCTGCTGACATTGTTAGAAAGGAAATAGAATTTAGATTATCAAACGCTGTCAAATCAATAATTGAAGCAAATGATATGCAAGTCGAAGATTGTTGGAAATCGTTCTCAAATGAAGAATTTAACGACTTGCTAAATCAATTAGAACTTGCAAGATATCAAGCAAGCGAATATAATGGCGAGAGTGTAAAGGCAAGGACACACGATGTTGATGCTTATTTGGCAAGAATAAACGAAATAAATGCAAACGCTTCTTCTGAGGGTACAACAACAATGATAACCAAAATGGTGAATGACATAATGGTTGACCCAGGTGAAGAATCTGCTTCAGAATGGGATTTTGAATTTAAATATAAAGGTAAATTCGATTCTAATTTGTTAAATGATTTGCTTATGGCACTTGTTATGCCTATAATAGAATCAATATTCACGCCACAAGTAATGCTTCTTATGATGATTAATTTAAATTTACTTGGTGTTGTTAATATTGATAATGCATTTGGAAATGATTTCACAAAAATCATTAATCTTTTAATCAATAAAATTTTGGGATTAACAAAAAGCATTGTGCTTCTTATAAAAGATAAAATACTTGAATTGTTATTGGATTTGTTCCTTAAATACATTAAGCCAATTTTAAGAGACGGAATGCTTTTAATTTATCTTGAACATGTGACAGATTGGCTTATAATATTATTGAACGCGGTTAAATGTATACCAATGATGAACTTTAAGCGCAATCAAATTGGATATATCGAAGATGTTGATTATGCTGATATTGTCAACGACCAAAATATACCTGAAAGCCAATCTGAGTGCTAATAAAAAAACAAAAACATAACAAATGAATATATCATCAATAGTTGATACAATTTCAACGGCAATAGAAGGGTCAAAAACACCTGTAAATATTTTACCGCCAATGCTTTTGAAGTGTACTTCACTTCTTAGACCAGGATTGTCTGCATATAGAATAGCAGCAAAGGTTATACAAAACAATAAAGCACTTGGAATACCAACAGAAGAAAATCCTGATGGGCAACAAAACTTTATTAATTCATATACTTACAATATTGTTAAGGAAATAGTTAATGCAATTAAAAATGACGCATCGGTCCAAACTTCAATTCCTGCAAGTAGCATATTAATACAAGCTAGCGGCGGAAACGCCGGTGGACCAGTTGTTTGTACGGGAACTAATTTGTTGGATTCAATTGCAACCGGTATAATGCAATAAAGATATGGATAGAACTGATTATAACAACATGACTAATTCAGAGTTGAAGTTAGCAATCGAAACTCTACAGAATGAATTTGACGCTAAAAAAAGCGAAATGCTTAAACTATGTGAAGAGATTGAAGAAATTCAAAAGAAATACAATGCAATTAATGGAGAAATAAGTTTAAGAAAAAATATGTTTTAATTTATGCTTGGTAAAATTGAATGTGTAAGATATTGTCCTGTTATTAGTATTGATGATGAAACAGATTCTGGCTTAATTAAAGCAAGACTTCACCCATATGATGATGATAAAACCATAAATGAAATACCATATGCGTTTCCATTACTCCCAAAAATGTTTTATGTGAAGCCAAGACTTCTTGAAGGCGTTTTTGTTTTTCTTGCTATTACAAATGACGGAAATAGTCAAAGATATTATATAGGTCCTGTAGTTTCACAAGAAAACAAATTGTATATGGATAAATATTTGTATGCTGATTCATTTATGAATGGTGCTGTGAGTGACCCTGATATTGCACCACATACAAAACCAGAAGTTGACGGAATTCTACCTTCAAGTGGTGATGTTATGGTCCGTGGAAGAAAAAATGCAGACATACAAATAACAGAAGATGATGTGCGAATAAGGTCAGGCGTTAAGATTGTTAACGAAATGAATCACCAAGATATGGAATTCAATGAAAATGACCCCGCATATATTAAATTAAAATATCACACAGGCGGTTTAATAGAAAAAACGATTAATAATGTTTCTTATGGAGGCAGTGGAAATGTAGAAGTAGAAAATCAAGTTAATAGCACAGCAACAATAGTTGCAGATAAAATTAACTTACTTTCTAACAATTCAGAAGAAAAAGAATTTGTAACTACAGATAGAACGGATTTAATTACTGACAAAGAATTACAACGTGCTATAAAAGAAGCGTACAAACTTCCTTATGGAGAAAAACTTGTTGAAATACTTTCAGCAATTATTGATGCTTTTATCAAGCACACACATCCTTACCCAATGATGCCACCTTGTGCGGCAAATGGAATACCAGAATTAGAATTAAAGAAAACAGAACTTCTTGACAACAAGAAATTGTTATCAGATACAGTTAGAATTAATTAAAAAAAATTAACTATATACAGGATGGTACAAAAGGGGTAACAATAATCGCTACCCCTTTGTTTTATGTGCATTATAACTTATTAAGCCGTTGCCGTTTCAACCGTCCATCCATTTGGTATACCATTGGCTCCAGTAACACTCCATGTTGCTTCTGCATTCTTTACGAATGTTCCGCTCGAAGCAACATTACTTACCCAATTGTATGTATATGATGCTGAAGGAGGTGTCGTAAACATTGCCTTTATGTAGTTTAAATTAGTACATCCATTAAACATATACTGATAACAATAATTTGCCAAAGTTGTTGCAGGCAGTTCAGGAGCCGTTGTTAATGATGTACAACCATCAAACATATGTGAATAACAATAATTTGCCAAAGTCATTGCAGGCAA
The DNA here is from genome assembly GCA_937892025.1 of uncultured Bacteroidales bacterium. Taxonomy (GTDB): domain Bacteria; phylum Bacteroidota; class Bacteroidia; order Bacteroidales; family WCHB1-69; genus UBA1205. Next base: position 2,829 of record CALAVA010000238.1, on the reverse strand, counting down.
TTCAGGAGCCGTTGTCAATGATGTACATCCATCAAACATACCTGAATAACAACCTTGTGCCAAAGTCATTGCAGGCAATTCAGGAACTGTTGTCAATGAAGTACAGCCTCGGAACATATTTGAGTAGCAATAATCAGACAATGTTGTTGAAGGTAATTCAGGTGGCGTTAGCAGTCCGTTACAATTGTTAAACAAACATACAAAACAAAAATCTGAATCAAGTTCTGTTGTACTCAACCCATATGCATCAAGCAGAGAAGTGATGCTTCCTGTTGCCATACAAGTGCCTTCCATTGCAAAATAATAATAGTTGTCGTATCCAGACGATAGTGTTGTTCCTGTATTTGACAAAGCTCTTCTAAATTTTACGCTTGTATTTCCTCCATTTGATAAAGAAATTATTTCTCCGTTTCCGTTTTGTGTAAACGAATACGAATTCCACGTAACACCGTTATTTGTTGAGTATTCAAAATCATAAATTGTTCTTATTCCTGGTATATAATTAAAACTTATATCACAACTATCATTCTGACCAATTGAAAAAGTTAAACAATTTTCAACGAATTCTTTTTCTTCAGGAATGAAACACCGGTCCCAAACATATCCATGATGCTTGTCTAATGTATAGTTGTTTTCTATGGAACTTGGTTTTGTATATAAAGTTAACACTCTTGTTGTACATAATTGATTAACAAACACTGTTTTAAAATCGTCTACTGTGTCCGGATTTATTGTTTGATATTCGGGGTCTAAATATCTTTTTATTGAATCTGACCATAAATATGTAAACCATGTGTCTGAAACACCAACTCTATTTGACTCATATCCTTCAGATAAATTAGGCCTAAATTCTGTTAATGAAACAACATAATCAAACAAATCTTTATTTACCATACAAACATTTGGCTCTCTCTCTAAAATAACAGGTTCATTTTCTTCATATCCATCAACTAAAAATAAATAATTTCCGTCTGTATCTGCTGAAACAGAAACATTTTCAGAAAATGGCAAATAATGATTTTTTGTTACTGTCATTGTGTTTAAATTCGGATTTGTTAAATTATAAAACGGCGCAACTCCTTGCCCGCCAAAATAACTTGTAAAGTCTGCTCTTATATATGTATCATATGATGTACCAGTTATAGTTTGTGTTAACGAGTATGCAGAACTATAAGTCAATATTATTTCAAAATTAGAGCCTTTTAATGTATTTTGGCTATTCCAATTTATTGTATCGTTAACAATTGGTAATTTAATGTCATAATAATCATCACAAATAAAAGGGCCACCACCACCGCCAAACATTGCTGTTTTATAAGGTATGTAAGATGTGTTGCATAAATTACCGTTTTGTCTATACACTTCCAATTTTAATTCTGTTGTTTTGAAATAATTGTTAAAATTGATAATACTATCATTATAAGTTGTATATAATTCATATGTATTGTCTATGTTTTTAGTATAAAGCCTTATTTCTTTTGGCATTACAAGTTTTTCAACTGCAAAATTATTTATTGCAGATAATAATGCATCGTACACCGCAAAAAAATGAGAATATTTTATTCCAGGCCCATCTGGGTCAACATAAAATGTAAATTTATAAGGAGTTCCAATCGTTAATGTTATATCGCCTTCCTGTAAACATTTATTTTCGTCAATACATCTACATACAATTTTTACAGCATTTGTTGTTTCTAATGTTGAAGTTATTGTTAATATTCCGTTTGAATCCGTATATCCACTATTATACTCAGTCATGAAAATATCGTTGCTGTTTTTAAACCTAACATGAACATATGCATTTTCTATTGGTGTATCATTACCATCATCATAAATAACTTGTATGCTAAAACTATTCCAACTCATATAAAAAATATTGTTATTAATAAATAGTTTTCAATTTGGTTATCTAACGATTTATTTGTACATTAACAATTAAATCACTTTAATTATGAAAAGTAAAAAAATAGAAAAGTTATCCGAAGATTTCATAAATCTTTCAAATGAAGAAAAGCAAGAATTCGTTAAAATGGTCAGAACACATTGGCCTGATTGGGAATGTGAGAAATATGAAAACCCAAAGACAACCATTGCAAACGTAAAAGAATTGCAAGAAAAAATGGTGCAATTGTGCATTGACTTTATTAGTGAGTACGAACTTGATGACATTCAAGAAGTTAGGTTTTCAGCCGATATGCTCCAAGAATCAAAAAAATGCGGAAAATGGACAGCAGCAACTGATTCATTTATCGATGTTTATGGCTTCCAAACCGATGAAGATGGACTCGAAACAAGAAGAATTATTGGAGAATATTATTAATTTTGAAAAATGGAAGAAAAAAAGGAAGGAAAATTCCACAAAGCGTTTCCGTGATATGTTTGCCAAGAGCATCAAGCCGTTTGAGTACAAGGATGTTCTTATCCTCTCAACAATCGTTGACGGTGACTTCTGGGCCGCAAAGCATAGGTCTTATTACCATCACAAAGCCGCTTGATTAAGCCGTTGCCGTTTCAACCGTCCATCCATTTGGTATACCATTTACTCCAGTAACACTCCATGTTGCTTTTGCATTCTTTACGAATGTTCCGCTCGAAGCAACATTACTTACCCAATTGTATGTATATGATGCTGAAGGAGGTGTCGTAAACATTGCCTTTATGTAGTTTAAATTAGTACATCCATTAAACATATACTGATAACAATAATTTGCCAAAGTTGTTGCAGGCAGTTCAGGAGCCGTTGTTAATGATGTACAACCATCAAACATATGTGAATAACAATAATTTGCCAAAGTCATTGCAGGCAATTCAGGAGCCGTTGTCAATGAT
>CALAVA010000237.1 GCA_937892025.1 uncultured Bacteroidales bacterium | reverse complement strand
ATTCCTTCCCGCCGCCGGCTACCGCTACGGTACTTCGGTCTACAACGTTGGTTCCTACGGCTACTACTGGTCGGCCACGTACGACAATAGCTACTACGCGTACAACTTGGGCTTCTACAGCGGGCATGTGTACACCAACGACTACTGCCGCCGCTACTACGGTCTGTCTGTCCGCCTCGTGAAAAATGTACACTAAAGGAGTATTTGATTGTTCATTCTTATAGGTATAGCCACAATTTTGTGGCTATACTTTTTGGTATTATACTGAGAAAAGAATGAATAAAAGCATGTTTTATCTGCTCCAAAAGTTCTCTTTCCAATAACAAAGATTGACATCTATTTTTTTATTATCTTTGCAAAAATAAAAATAATCGATATGAATAAAAGATTTGCAATAATAGTTGGAGGTTGTGGTCATAGAGATGGTTCCGAAATACATGAAACAACGATGACCATGTTGTCTATTGTAGAACATGGTTGTACCTATCAAATGTTTGCACCCAATAGAAATCAATATCATGTACTCAATCACTTGACAGGTGAAGAAATGTCTGAAAGTAGAAATATGCTTGTGGAAGCAGCGAGAATGGCCCGCGGGCAAATACAAGCATTGGAAGAATTTCGTGTAGAAAATTTTGACGCTGTGGTTTTTCCTGGTGGATTTGGTGTCGCTAAAAATTTCTTCGATTATGCTCTTAATGGAGTAAACTGTGCTGTTGATGCTCAGATAGAACTATTGATTAAAAATATTCACAAGGCAGGTAAACCAATTGGTGCTTTGTGTATTGCTCCTGTTTTATTGACAAAAGTATTAAAAAATATCGTAGTAACAATTGGTAACGATGAAAATACCGCTAAAGATGTGGCAAAAATGGGCGGTAAAAATATAAACACTGTTTCAGGTGAAGTTATTTCTGATAAAGAAAACAAAATTTATAGTACACCTTGTTATATGTTAGAGGCAAATATAAAAGATATTCATGATTGTGCCTATAATTTGATTTCCACGATGTTGGAAAATATGGAGTAGAGTAGAAATTTATAAAAATTAAGATAAAATGAATATAAGACAAAGTTTAAGTATTGTAAGTGTATTATTGTTTTTAGGTGGTTCTCTTTGGGGGCAAAATGGTGGTATTGACAATCAAATGTTGGAACAGATAAAGAAAAATAGTACCATTGTAGGTGAAAGCAAAGCCATTCAAACTGCTGTAAGTGGCAACGATATTAATAAGTTGGCTTTGAATAGAAGCAATCCCGTCTATAATGACACTTATTTTTCAAACAAAGTGGTTTCTAAAGGCGTTTGTAATCAAAAATCATCGGGAAGATGTTGGCTTTTTACGGGTTTGAATGTGTTACGTGCCAAAGTAATAGCCAAATATAATTTGGGCGAATTTCAGTTTTCACAAAATTATTGTTTCTTTTATGACCAATTAGAAAAGTCAAATTTGTTTTTGCAAGCCGTAATAGACACAAGAAACAAACCTTTTGATGATAAGACTGTAGAATGGTTGTTCAAAAATCCTATTGGCGATGGAGGTCAATTTACCGGAGTTGTTAATCTTATTAACAAATATGGTCTTGTTCCAGCCGAAATTATGCCCGAAACTTATAGTAGCAATAACACTTCTCGTATGAGCCAGTTGATTGCTCTGAAATTAAGAGAATATGGTTTGCAATTGCGAGATATGGCAGCCAAAGGTGAAAAATTGCCCGCTTTGACTAAGCAAAAAACAGAAATGCTTTCCACTATTTATCGTATGTTAGAATTAAATTTGGGAACTCCTCCAACAGAATTTTCTTATACTCAAAAAGATGCTTCGGGTAAACCTGTTTCCACAAAAACATATACCCCACAATCGTTCTTTAAAGATTTTGTGGGCGTAGATATGTCTAATTATGTGATGATTATGAATGACCCGACACGTCCATACAACAAAGTATATGAAATAGAATACGACAGACATGTTTATGATGGCGAAAATTGGAAATATCTAAACTTGCCTATGGAGGACATTAAAAAAATGGCCATTGCTTCTATTAAAGATAGCACAATGATGTATTTTTCTTGTGATGTAGGCAAATTTCTCAATAGCGAAAACGGATTTTTGGATATAGACAATTATGATTATAGTTCATTGATGGGAACTACTTTCAATATGGATAAAAAACAGCGTATTCAAACTTATGCAAGTGGTTCTTCTCATGCAATGACCCTTTGTGCTGTAGATTTAGACGAAAATGGAACCCCAAAAAAATGGATGGTGGAAAATAGTTGGGGACCAAGTTACGGATTTAAGGGACATTTGATAATGACAGACAAATGGTTTGACGAATATATGTTCCGTTTGGTTGTGGATAAAAAATATATTCCTAACAACATTCAATCCCTATTAAATCAAAAATCAATTGTGCTTCCACCTTGGGATCCTATGTTTGCCGAAGAAGAATAAATGAAAACCTATCCCGTTGTTTTATCTATTGCAGGGTCTGATTCGAGTGGAGGTGCTGGTATTCAGGCAGATATAAAGACAATAGCGGCCTTGGGGGGATTTGCCGCCACAGCGATTACTGCTATCACTATTCAAAATACTTGTGGAGTGAGGGCTATAGAGCCAATAAAAGCAGAAATTGTAGCGGGACAAATTGAAGCAGTTTTGCAAGATTTGCCCGTAAAAGCCGTAAAAATAGGAATGATACATTCACCTATTATTGTAGATGTTATAGAAATGCAATTGCGAAAATATAAACCAAAATTTGTCGTTCTTGACCCTGTTATGGTGGCAACAAGCAAAGATAAACTGATAGAAGATGAAACAATTGTAAAAATGGTAAAACAATTGTTCCCTTTGGTAGATTTGATAACCCCCAATCTTGATGAGGCTACTTGTTTGTGTGGCAACAAATCTATTGTTTCGGAAAAAGACATGCTTGTTGCCGCTCAACAATTGCTTCACATGGGAACGAAAGCCGTGCTGATAAAAGGCGGACATTTGACAAACAATAAACTGACCGATGTATTGCTCACTATGGGGCAAGATCAACCCTATTTGTTTCAATCCGAAAGGGTTGATAGCCGTAATTTACACGGAACAGGCTGTACGCTTTCTTCTGCTATCGCTACACATTTGGCTTTGGATTACGACTTGGCAGAAGCCGTTAGACTATCCAAACAATATATCTATCAGGCTATTAATAACGGAAAAGATGTTTCTATCGGATGTGGAAATGGGGCTGTAAATCACGCTTTTGACCCACAAAAAATGAAAAAAATAAATATGAATCAATAAAAAATAAAAATTTATAACATGAAAGTATCATTTAAAATCATCGTTTTTATTGTTGTTACATCCATATTGGTTATTGTAGGCTTAATGTTTGGAATGCCAATGTATAATGTGTGGCAACAAGAAATGACAGGTAAGGCTGAATTTTCACGTGCTGAACAAAATAGAAAAATTAAAGTAGAAGAAGCACGGGCAGAGAAGGAAAGTGCCTCTTTCCGTGCAGAAGCCGAAATCATTCGGGCAGAAGGGGTCGCCAAAGCCAATGAAATTATCGGAGGAAGTTTAAAAGACAACAAAGATTATTTGACCTACTTGTGGATACAGGCTTTGTATGACGAAAGTAATTCTGTTATTTATGTACCCACAGAAGCCAACTTGCCAATATTAGAAGCCTCGCGTTTTGGACAGAAATAATCTTAAAAAACAATATTTTAGCACAAATGTATGTTGCATATAAGATTTAAAAAATATGAATGTTACGATAAATAAAAATATTGTTCAAGTAAAAGAAAATATGACTTTAAGGGAGATACTTGACCAATGTAATCTCAATGCCAAAGTGGGTATGGCTGTGGCTGTTAATAATGAAGTGATAAACAAGACTTTATGGGATACGTTTTGCTTAAAAGAAAACGATAATATTGTTGTTATCAATGCTGTTTGTGGCGGTTGATAAGATATGTTGATAGTTATTTCTGCACCTGATTTTTTTT
>CALAVA010000236.1 GCA_937892025.1 uncultured Bacteroidales bacterium | reverse complement strand
AAGAAAGACCTTTTGCAGGACAGGACAGCACAAAACCCAGCATTGGCGGCTGCTAAAACTTTTTAAGCCACACAAAAATTAAGGTCAGTGTCCTCGCTTGGATACCGACCTTTTTGTTATTTTGTTGTTATTTTATTGTTATTTTGTTTTTGTTACAAAACATCAATAACGTGAACAAAGGTACAACTTTTGATAGGATAGCCGAATACATTATAAATCATTCCAATAAAGAAGATAAAATATTTGTACCTGTACATACCAACTTATATATTAGTACTCATTTAAAAGCTAATACAAGATTTCCTTACTATATGATACATTCTTCGGAATAGGAAGAAAACTTTCTAAAAAGAGTTTGAAACTTGCTTACCTCGCTTTATCGTATACGAAAAAAAAACGCTACAAGAATTTATCAATTCCAAATATGATATTTCGTATCTTTTAACATCTAAATACACTCCAATTCTATCTTTTTTTTGTTTCTGAAAATGGAAATCCTCATAAGGAAATGATTCTTTATCAATTACAAGAGTAATTAAAGATTATGCCATTGCTAAAACAGAAGATGGTAAGTTTTCTTCAGTAGTTATTTACAGTGATTATGAGGATTTTACGGATAAAATAGTGCATTATATCAAATTTCTATAAGCGTTTTTTTTCTCTATCTTAGCACTTTTCCTAAATTATGGAGGTATCTGTTTGTAATTTTGTCGCCCTATACTGCCCAAAATCATAACCTACAAAACCAGAATATGCAAATGGGAATTTATACAATAGCCTATTTTTGAAGAGCAACACGAAACCCGAGGTCATTGTAACGAATAGTAGGCGTACCCATAGTACGATAAGTTACACGGCAACGCGAAGCATGAGCATTCCGACTGCCCCCACGATACACATGAGCATTTCCTGATATAGCACCTTGCGGATTTGTTGTATTGCCGCTTTCGGAATAATAGGTAGTACTATACCAGTCGCTACACCATTCATAAACATTGCCACTCATGTCGTATAAGCCCAATTCGTTAGGTGTTTTCTGCATTACATTATGAGTTGCTCCATTGCTATTGTCCATACCCCATGCCACATTGCTAATAGTATTGCTTCCGGCATAGGTGTATTGCCTACTCTTGTTCCCACCTTTGGCGGCATATTCCCATTCGGCTTCAGTTGGCAAACGAAAGTGCAAACCAGTTTTTGCATTCAATCTTTGAATAAACGTATCACAATCAGCCCAACTAACATAATAAGCAGGATATTTTTGTCCTTTTCCATAAGCACTTGTCCAAGCATAATCGCCTTTTGGTACAGAACCCATTACGGCTTGCCACAATTCTTGCGTAACTTCATATTTGCAAATATAAAAATCTGATAGCGTTACACTATGTTGTGGCATTTCGTTGTCATTGGCGAGGTCATCATCAGAAGTTGCTCCCATCAAAAATGTACCCCCTTCCACTTTTACCATATTTCTTATTAAAGAATCTATAGGAGCAACACCTATTTGCACAATGGCAAAAGTAGCAATGTATGTTGCATTGTCGGTGGCGGAAATAGTACGGGGATTATCCCTATTTCCATCGTTCCAAGTTTGGAAATAGCAACCGCCATTAGGAATAGCCAATATTTGAACACTTGTTCCTTTGGTATAGGTACCACTTCCTATGGTTGTACCCCAATTCTCATTATCTGAACAGACGTTTATAGTAACCATATTCTCATTTGGAACAAAAATAGCCGTATATATAGCATCATTTTCTACTTTAAGCGTGCGAGGGTTGTTTGTATTACTATCGTTCCATGCTTTAAAAGAATACCCTTCTTTGGGAAAGGCTTTTATTGTTATTTCTGCACCTTTTACGTATAAACCTCCCCCCGAAACGGTGCCATAATTTCCATTATTTGATGAAACGGTAATAGTAAATGTCTTTTGACAAGCAGAGCAAATTATTAGACATACTACAAATAATCCAAATGTTTTTTTCATCGTATAAATTCTTGTTTGTTGCAAAGATAGTATTTTTTTTAGAAAAATATTATTCCACAATCACTATTACCATTTGTGTGTTGCCTTGGTCATCAACTGCCGTAATATGGTGTTCCCCTTTGGGTAGATGTAGTGCAATTTTGTGAAAATCAGTTGTCTTAGAAAAATATTCTCCGTCAATATGCCAAAATATTTCAGCGTTGTTATTTTGGTGTACCAATTCAAAAACAATTTGTCCTTCTTGTCCGTCCGCTTGTTTGGGCAAAGAGATGTGTGAAATAGGGTTAGTAGGATAGATAAATTGCATAGGTTTATTTTCTTCAGAGCGTGTTGTTGGAATATTGGCTTCATAGTCTATGTGTTTTCGTTTATAATAATAAGCCCATGCAGGTGGTAAAACAAAAACGGAATCGCTGATATCCATATTATTTTTGTCAATATAGCATTTGTGGTATGGGCAAATATCGCTTTTTAATCCTGCGGTTGGAATGAGTTGTTTTTGTTTGTTAGGACAGAAACGATTGCACAAATGTCCTGATTGTGGGCATACGTTTTCTTCTATCATATATTTTTCGGGTACTGCAAACCATTTGGTTTTGGGTAAAAGTTCAAAGACATTAAATAGGATAGGCCCTGCAGTTTGTCTTCCGACAAGGGCCACATTACCTTCACCTGTAGCATTGCCCACCCAAACGCCGACAACGTATTTTTTGTTCATTCCTACTGCCCATGCATCTCTATTACCATAACTTGTGCCTGTTTTCCAAGCAATACTTTGCAAAGAAGTAATGGCAGTCATGTCCAATTCATCGGGTCGGTTGAGGTCTTTCATAGCTTCACAGGTAAACCATACAGAGGCGGGGTCGAATAAATTGTGATAGGTCTTAGGTTCTTCATTCTGTTCTAATTGTAAGTCTTTTATGCTTATTTCTTGTAAACTATTGTTCATTTTTGTGTAGGCTTGCACAACGTCCCATAGTGTGGCTTCAGCACCTCCTAAAATAAGAGATAAACCATAATTATCAGAAGTTCTATTTAATGTGGAGATGCCTATTTTTTTTAGAAAATTGTAAAATTTTGGGACGCTATATTGTTTCAACAGCATTACTGCAGGTATGTTTAACGAGCGGGTTATGGCTTCGTTGGCAGGGACAGCCCCATCATAACTATAATTATAGTTTTGTGGTGAAAATCCATTGATATTGATAGGAATATCTGGCAAGAGTGTTTGTGGAAGAATCAATCCTTCTTGTAAGGCCACACAATACAAAAAAGGTTTGAGTATGCTACCTGTACTACGTTTAGAGCGAATAATATCAACTGCTTGAGTGCCATTTTGAAACCCTATGGCATTGGCACAATAAGCAAGGACTTCATTGTTGGAAGCATCAACAACTAAAATGGCCATATTGTTAATTTTTTGTTCATGCAAAGTGGCAGACCATTGCAGTGTGGTTTGTTCTATTTGTTCTTGCAGATTAATATCTATGGTAGTTGCTATTTGTTGTCCGTTTTTGTTTTTATTGAAATAATCAACTATATGTGAGGCGGTATGTGGCAGTTGATAGGTTTGCAGTGGAAGGTCTTCAGATAGAGCGAGTTCATAGTCTTCTTTGGATAGTTTTTTATTGTCATACAAACGTTTTAATAATTTATCTCGTTTTGTTTTCAGTTGTTGTTGATTTTTTCCGGGATGAATAAATGATGGGGCGTTTGGTAAAACGGCCAGTGTAGCGGCTTCTGCCCATGAGAGTTCCTCTGAAGAATGGTTGAAATATCTCCAAGTGGCAGCCTCCAAGCCTACAACATTACCCCCAAAAGGAGCGTGGGCGGTGTATAAACTTAATATATCTGATTTAGAATAGGATAATTCCATGCGTATGGCCAATAGTATTTCAATCGTTTTTTCCCAATAAGTGCGTTGTTGCCTCCTTGATAATCGTATGGTCTGC
>CALAVA010000235.1 GCA_937892025.1 uncultured Bacteroidales bacterium | reverse complement strand
AAGAATCTGTTTTTCGAAATAGCTAAAATTGTATAAAGACAATCACGTATTATTTTTATACAATTTTAGCTATTTCGAAAAACAGATTCTTATGTTTTATGCAACGAATGATTAATTTTGTATTTTTAAGAGTTGTTTTTAGTACTTAGTAGCCAAACACAATCAAATGGTTCTATATTTATTGTTTGATAAATTTGGCTCGTTTGTTTCCGCAGACCACAAAATAAAGTCCAGACGAGAGGTGTTCTATATTTACTGCCCCTTTTTTCTGTTCTTGTTTGATAAGTTTACCGGTATAGTCATATATTTTAATCAACTCATTATCATTTCCGTCTATATAAATATATGTATTTGCTGGATTTGGATATAGTAGCAAATTTTGTACTTTTGGTTCTCTAATTGTCGCATTTGGGCATACAAATGAGTTGCCGTTTACAAGGAATATCATAGGAGTAGAAGTAGCATAGAGAAGACATGTCCATGCTTTTTCTTCAAGAACATTTTGAGCACTTGTCCGCAATGTAGAATAGTCGTTGTCGCTTTCGTCATTACATATATAAATTATTCCTTTATCTGAATCGGTTTTTGTTGGCAAAGCACAATAGAGCAAATTCATATTGCTCACACTGATAGCATTATTATAACAAGCCAAATAATCTATAGAATGTTGCCAACTCAAATCTATGGCGGTCAAATTATCTCCATTATTGCTACAATCAAAACCTTCTACAGTACCTAAAATCTGTAATTTGGCAGATTTGGTCGTCAATGTCTTGGTTGTCCAAGTAGTTCCGATAGTGGTTCGTGTGGTATCACTACCATTTACTATCATAATTTCTGTATTAGCAGATTTTGCCCTTACCTTAAACGATATACTTGAATTATTCTTTACCGTTAAACCAATTGCCATATACATATCTACACTACAATCATAGCGACCATTTGTATTAATATTGCCAGATATGGCTCTATATGGTTGTGAAACATAGCCCACTTTCCAATTTTTGTCTTTTGCATTTTGTGCATTTGAGGCGATAAATTTAGAATAATTTGTATCACTTTCTGAAGTCAAAACTCCAAGTTGTTTTTCTTTGTTACTACTTGGTAATGAACACATCATTATATCATAAGTCATTGTTGTAAAAGGATTTCCAAAGCAATCTACAAGGTTAATATTTGTATTTTTACTTAAATCTAAATAATTAATGGCATTGTTGAAACAATACAATGATAACAAACTTGGCAAATGACTTGCATCCAAAGCGGTAAGTTTAGCTCCATTTTTGCTACAATCAAAACCTTTCAAGTTTCCATATATAGTCATTGTTTCTCCTTTTGCGATATAGTTTTTAAACCCCATCCATTGTTCTGACACAAGTATATTGGTATCCCAACTACCACTTGTAATTCTAATAGGTGTATAGGCCTCTTCTGCCGACAAATCTAAGCGAATGCTGTCCCCTTGTTTTACTTTCAGGAAAATATATTTTTCCATATTTACAGGACAACCACCGCTACCTGTAGTAGCAGGTATATCTGTGCGTCCATACTTGTACATTACTTTCCAATTCTTAATTTTGGCAATATTGCTATTGCTTGCCATTATTTTTGCATAATTAGCCTCACCTGAATAATACAAAGGGTAAAATTTGGCACTATCTTTTACCACATGAGCGGGAAAAGAACACATCAAATCAGATCGGAAGAGCACACGTCTGAACTCCAGTC
>CALAVA010000234.1 GCA_937892025.1 uncultured Bacteroidales bacterium | reverse complement strand
GGCTATAGAGTGGAATTTGCCGACTGGTGGTTTAATGTCCGCCCTTCTAATACAGAACCTTATTTGCGTTTTATTGCAGAAGCAGCGACAAAAGACTTGTTAAAAGAAAAAATAGATATTGTTGAGCAAATCATTAAGGATAATGCTCAATAAAAAATTGAATTTATAATTCTATTCCTTATGGTAAAACGAGAAAAAATCTTATTTTTGATAGATGCTATGTCTTTGATATTTAGAGCATATTATGCTTTAAATAAAAATCCGAGACTTACATCAAATGGTATAAATACTTCTGCGATATTGGGTTTTACAAATGTTTTGTACGACATCATAAAAAAAGAATCTCCCACTCACATGGCAGTGGCTTTTGATAGTCATGGACCAACGGTCAGACATGCAACTTTTGAGCAATATAAGGCACAACGAGATGCTACACCTGATGAAATTGTAACTTCTTTGCCTTATATCAAGGAAATTTTACAAGCCTTAGGAATACAAATATTGGCTCTGCCCGGCTATGAAGCAGATGATATTATCGGCACTTTTGCAAAAAAAGCAGAACAAAATGGCTTTACAACCTTTATGATGACAACCGATAAGGATTATGGGCAATTGGTATCTGAAAATATTTATATATACAAACCAGAACGAAATTCAAAAGGATATTCTATTGTCGGGGTTCCTGAAATATGTGAACGCTATGCTATTCAAGAACCTGAACAATTGATTGACATTTTGGGCATTTGGGGAGATGCTGTAGATAATATTCCAGGCATAAAAGGCGTGGGAGAAGTCGGGGCAAAAAAATTGGTTAAAGAATTTGGAACCATTGAAAATATGATTGCCAATGTGGATACCATAAAAAATGAAAAACTCCGTCAAAAAATAAAGGAAGGTGAAGAAAATGCACTAATATCCAAACAATTAGCAACAATCATTCTTGATGTACCACTCGTTTTTGATGAGCAAGCCTTGTGTTTTAATCATGGCAATAAAGAACAATTGAGAAAGATTTTTACCGACTTGGAGTTCAAAGTTTTGACACAAAAATTTTTAAATGACGATTCTTTAAACAAGTATTTTCTGCAAGAAAAAAATACGACCTCACACAAAAACGATTCCTTCTCATTATTTGATAGTTTGGAAGATGAAGAAAAGGCTTTGACAACCAATACTTTATTTGATGTTGCTGACGCAGACAATGAACGTTATGCTTTTTTTAGTAAATTGACACAACATTATACTTTAATCAATGATTTTGCAAATGCAAAAACCTTAGCAGGGTATTTGCAAAAAAACAAGAGTTTCTCATTTATGACAATAGCAAACCATAAGGCAGAAGATGTTGTGTTGATAGCCATTGCCTTTTCTTGTCAGCCCAATGAGGCTTTTTGTCTATTGTGGCCAGAAGATAAAAAAGAGCAAGAAAATTATGTGCAAACTTTTGCTCCGATTTTTGCAGATGAGCATATTGAAAAAATTGCTTACAATATTAAAGAGGAAATAAAAATACTACATTTATATAACTTGATAATCAATGGTTTGTGTTTTGATACATTGTTGGCACATTATGTTGTAGAACCAGAATCAAGACATCAGTTGGAGCCCTTATGTCAATTTTATTTAAACTATCAATTATTTGATTTTGAAAATATTGTAAAAAAATATGGGCTTCAAAATATAGACAAACACAATTTGGCCATATATATAGGAGAACTTGTGGATAAGAATTTGCAATTGAAAGATAAATTGTTTGTTCAATTGAAAGAAAAAGATGCTTTCCATTTGTTTGTTGATATAGAAATGCCTTTATCCTTTGTTTTGGCAAATATGGAAGAGGTCGGAGTTTGTATTGATGTGGATTTTTTGATGGCCTATGCTCAGGTTTTGCAAGAAAAAATAGATAAGCTTCAAGCCAAAATTTATCAAATGTCAGGCAAGGTTTTTAATATCGCTTCACCAAAACAATTGGGTGAGGTTTTGTTTGAACATCTGAAAATTATTGACAATGCCAAATTGACCAAATCAAAGCAATATCAGACAAGCGAGGAGGTTTTGCAAAAATTGTATAGCAAACACCCAATAATCAATGAAATATTGGATTATAGACGTTTGTCAAAACTAAAATCCACCTATGTAGATAGTTTTCCTGCTCTTGTATCAAACAAAGATAGGAGAGTTCATGGACAATTTAATCAGGCTGTTACAGCCACAGGAAGATTGAGTTCAAGCAATCCTAATTTGCAAAATATTCCAATTCGTACCGAAGAAGGACGAGAAATCCGTCGTGCTTTTGTCGCCAAGAATGCAGATTATGCACTATTGGCTGCTGATTATTCTCAAATAGAACTCCGTATTGTAGCGGCTTTAGCACAAGATGAGGATATGATGAATGCTTTTTTTAATGGAGAGGATATTCATGCCGCAACAGCCGCTCGAATTTTTTCCCTTGATATAGATAAAGTAGAAAAATCTCAAAGACGGATAGCCAAAACCGTTAATTTTGGAATTCTGTATGGAATGAGTGCTTTCGGCTTGTCTGAACGTTTGCAGATTTCTCGAAAAGAGGCTGCCAATTTGATAGAGCAATATTTTTCACAATATCCAAAAATACGACAATATATTGACAATCAAATAGCATTTGCAAAACAGCATGGTTATGTCGAAACACTAATGCATCGTAGGCGATATTTAAAAAACATCAATGCTGCTAATGCAAATTTGCGACATTTTGATGAACGAAATGCAGTCAATGCACCTATACAAGGTTCGGCAGCAGATTTGATTAAGATAGCTATGATAAATATATATAAAGAACTGGAAAAACAACAACTAAAATCAAAAATTATTTTACAAGTACATGATGAATTGGTGCTTGATGTCTATAAACCCGAATTAGAAATAGTAAAAAATATTGTGAAATATAATATGACAACGGCGGTCTATTTGCCGATACCTTTGACAATAGAAATGAATATAGGAAACAATTGGTTGGAGGCTCATTAATGTTTTTTTTGCAAAAAAGATGTTGAAACATATTATCGGAACTTTTGGTACAAGAATTGCTTGTGTGTTAATTTCATTTATCATTCTAATGATAAACTCGCATTCTTTTCATGCAGAAGGATTGGGCATGATTAGTTTGTTCGTATTGGATGTTAGTATTTTACATATTTTGTCTTTTGTTTTTGGTAGTGGTTCGGTGTTGTATTCTTTTGTGCAGTTTGATAAATTCCAAGTGTTGATATGGTCATATCTTTCTACTATTGTGGTAGAGATTGTCGGCAGTTTAGTTTTGTGTTATTTTAATCTGGGGGGCTCAACCGATTGGTTGTTTTATTTGCTATTGGCGAGTGTGTCTATGTCGGTTTATTATTTAAATACGCAGGTGTTTTTGGCACGAGATAAGATTTTTTATTATAATCTTTTTCAAATTTTGCCGTCAATATTTCTTTTATTATTGCTATTGTTGTTTGTTTTTGGTTTGCAACAAAACAATTGTTATGCGTATATAAGAGCCTATACAATTTGTTATGGTTTGTTTATGCTTGTCACTTTTTACCCTGCGGTTAAAGGAATACATTATGCTGGTTTTAAAGGATTTAAAAAAGTTTGCTGGCAAATGATAAAATATGGTTTTATGATACAAGTGGCTAATCTTGCTCAAATGTTAAATTATCGTTTGTGTTTTTATTTTGGCAACTATTGTACAGGGACAAGAGGTGTAGGAATATTGTCGGTTGGAACCAAAGTGTCAGAGTCAGTGTGGATATTGCCCAATAGTTTGGCACCTATACAATATGCCAAGATTGCCAATCATAAAGACGATAAGGATTATGCAATAAATATTACCTTGTCGTTTGCCAAATTAACAATGCTGGTTAGTTGTTGTCTTATTATTATTCTCTTGTTCTTGCCTTCGGTTTGTTTTGCATGGTTGTTTGGTGAAGAGTTTTATCAAATACAACCTTTGTTGTATGTTTTTGCTCCCGGTATTTTGTTTTTGGCTTTCAATCTTATGATTGCTCATTATTTTTCTGGTTTGGGTAAATATTATGTGAATACCTTATGTTCTCTTTTAGGACTTGTTGTAACGGGTGTCGTAGGTGCATGTTGTATCCCTTTTATGAAAACATTGCCTGATGTATATGCCATTACTATCTTGGCTGCGATAAATAGTGTGTCGTATATGGTTTCGTGTATAGCAAGTTTGGTGTTTTTCTTTAAAGATACGCATATTTCTTGGCAACAATTGTTGGTAACTCGTCAAGATATAAGACTTGCTATGTGTGAGATACAAAATTTATGGACATCTCTTAAAAACAATGTTAAAGTAAAACAATAGTTTTTATGGAAAAAATATTTAAAAAAGAAGCAGTTACAGAAAATAATCCCAAATGGGACACTTGCATACAGAGAAAAGAAGCTATCTATCTGCGTCAATTTGAAATTCGTAGTGAATTTTGGCGTGATTATAATCGCTTGTTGCATAGCAAAGCCTATCGAAGATTGAAACACAAAACGCAGGTGTTTCATGCAACGGAAAATGATCATATTTGCACGCGTATAGAACATGTCAATCATGTCTGTGCTGTTAGTTATACCATGTGTAATTATTTGGGCTTGAACACCGAGTTGGCTCTGGCTATTGCTATCGGACATGATATCGGTCATGCTCCATTTGGACATGATGGAGAAAATATACTAAATAGATTAGGTCAAAAATATGGCTGCCATAAATTTTATCATGAAGGCAACGGATTGTTTTTTGCCGATAATATTGAAATGTTGCCAAACGAGCAAGGTGAATATAATACACTCAATCTTACTTATGCCGTTCGGGACGGAATTGTGTGTCATTGCGGAGAAGTGGACGAAAATTGTCTTTTCCCAAGACAAAAGGTCGTTGATTTATCTACTATAGAAAAGGCAAATCTCTTAGACCCATTTACTTGGGAAGGCTGTGTGGTGAAAATCGCAGACAAAATTTCTTATTTGGGACGAGATTTGGAGGATGCTATCCGTCTTAAAATATTAGAACAAAGACAATTAGATGAATTGACAGAAATTTTACAACAACATTGGCAAGTAAATATGTCAAGTGGTTCAAATACGGCATTGATACATAGTTTTGTTACAGATTTGTGCCAAAATAGTTCACCACAAAAAGGTATTTGTTTCTCAAAACATTGTTTTCAAACTATCAATAATATCAAAAAATTTAATTATCAATACATTTATTCTCATCAACGTTTGCAATATTATTCTACGTTTGCAGAAGTAATTATCAATACCATTTTTGATGTGTGCTATAATATGTTTGACGTACAAAAAAACAATATTTTGCAAAATATTGGTATTCAGCAAACTATATTTCCAAAGTTAATGCAATCGTTTTTGCAATGGTTGCAACAATATTCTAATATAACAAATGAGAATCAGCATGTTGTTTTTAGAATTGATAATTCAAAAGGATTTGCATGGGCAATTTTGTTGTTCATCTCTTCTATGAGCGATTCCTTTGCATTAGAAATATTTAATGAATTAACAACATTTTAAAATTTAATACAATGCATAAGCCTATTAACATAAAAAACATATTGTCGGGTATTATCATTATTGCTTTAGGAGCGGTTTTGGTGGGATATTTTATCCTTTCACAAAATAAAACCTACGAAAGAAGCATGAAACAACGAGGCGATGAAATTATTTATGAAATAGAAGTGTTTAAAGCAGAAAATGGCTATTATCCTAAAAGTTTGGAAGAACTATTCACAAACAACAAACAAGTTTGTGAAATTTTTACATTGACCACACTTGATGAGAATAAATATGAACTCAGTTTCTTCCTACAAGGAAAACAAAAAATGTGTTATCATTCAGATAGTCGGACATGGATAAAACATAAGTAATTTGTTTAAACCTAATAATGTAGAAAAAATGACAAGAAGCAAAAGAAGAAAAAATGGAAAACAATTTGACCTAAATAAATCTGGTAATCAATATTATACAAATGCCGTTTTAGCAGTTTTTAAACGTTCTCCTTATCAATTTTTTAACTATAAACAAATTTCATCTCAATTAAATATTTCAGGAAAAGATGATAAGGAGTTAGTACGAAAAGTGTTGGACGAAATGCTTCAAAACCATCTTTTGGTGGAGGGTAATCGTGGAAAATACAAATTGAATCCTATTCACATTACGGTTGATGAAAGTAAAATTTTAGAAGGGAAAATAGAGGTCAAACAGACAGGTAAAGGGTATTTGCTCTCTGATAATCCAGAAATAGAAGATGTTTTTATTGCTGCCAATAATCTTGGAAAAGCCTTGAATGGCGATATTGTCCGTGTACATTTGTTCCCAGCACGAAGAGGAAAACATCAAGAAGGGCGAGTGGTTGAAGTTTTGAAAAGAAATAAGGAGTTTTTTGTGGGAACCATTCAACTCGCAAAAAATATTTCATATTTTATCCCCGATGATACAAGCATGCCCATAGACATTCTCATTCCTAACAAATCGTTAAAGGGAGCCAAAAATGGTCAAAAGGTTGTCGCTGTAATTACAGATTGGAACGACCATGCCAAAAATCCGTTTGGAGAAGTGAAACAAGTACTCGGTTTTCCAGGCAATAACGAGGTTGAAATGCAGGCCATTTTAGTCGACCAAACTTTTGCTCTTAATTTTTCTAAAGAAGCAGAAATTGAAGTTGAACGTATTGCAGAGGTAATCCCACAAAAAGAAATAAATCTTCGCCGTGATTTTAGAAATGTCTTTACCATAACTATAGACCCTGCTGACGCTAAAGATTTTGACGATGCCATATCTTTAAAAAAATTAAATGATAATTTGTTCCAAATTGGTGTGCATATTGCCGATGTGTCTTATTATGTTAAAGAAAATCATGCTATAGATAAAGACGCTTATCAAAGAGGAACTTCCGTATATTTGGTCGATAGAACCTATCCTATGCTACCCGAAAAATTATCCAATAATCTGTGTTCTTTGCGACCACATGAAGACAAACTTTGTTTTTCAATTGTCTTTCATATCGATGAAAATGGCAAAGTGCATAAACAATGGATAGGAAAAACTATCATCAATTCTAATCATCGTTTTAATTATGATGAAGTACAGGAAATTATAGAACAAAAACAAGGTTTGTTTTGTGAAGAGATTCTAATCTTAGACCAAATCGCAAAAAAAATGAGAGAAGAACGTTTGGCACACGGAACCATCAATTTCTCCTCTGAAGAAGTGAAATTTATTTTGGATGAAAATGCCAAACCAATAGGAGTTTATGTCAGAGAATCAAAAGATGCTCACAAACTTATTGAGGATTTTATGCTCTTGGCAAATAGAAAAATTGCTGAGTTTATCGGAAAAGTGCCACAAAACAAACAAGCAAAAACATTTGTTTATCGTGTCCATGATAAACCTTTGGATGAAAAAATAGGACGCTTTACAACTTTTATCGGCAAGTTGGGCTATCGCTTACAAACAAATTCTAGAAAAGGTTTTACAAATTCAATGAATCAAGTCTTTGAACAAGTACACGGCAAAGGAGAACAATATATGGTAGAAACATTAGCCTTGAGAACCATGCAAAAGGCCGTGTATTCCACTAAAAATATTGGACATTACGGATTGGGATTTAAATATTATACGCATTTTACATCGCCGATAAGACGTTATCCTGATTTGATGGTACATCGATTGTTAGAAGCGTATTTAAATGGAAAGGAAAGTGCTAATCAAGAAGAATTTGAAGAAAAATGTAAGCACGCTTCTGATATGGAACAACGTGCTACCGAAGCAGAAAGAAATTCTATCAAATACAAACAAACCGAATTCCTTGCCGATAAAATC
>CALAVA010000233.1 GCA_937892025.1 uncultured Bacteroidales bacterium | reverse complement strand
TTGTTTTTCTCTTTTTTTAGTTTTGCAAAGATATATATTTTTTTTATAACTTTGTCATTTGAATCTATATTGATATATTCTTACAAAATAAAGGTTTGCATAAAAAAAAGTTGTATCTTTGTAGAAATAAAACAAATGAAACATGCAAAATCTCTGTAAAAAACTGACCCATCCGATTTTTCAGTGCATTGCTGATGTCTGTCAAGAAAAAGGCATAAAGGCTTTTGTAGTAGGTGGTTTTGTTCGAGATATTTTTTTACAAAGAGAAAATCATGATATAGATATTGTCGTGTTGGGCAATGGTATTTCTTTTGCTTATGCTGTTGCAGACCATCTTCATATTCCTGTGGAGCAAGTTGTTGTATATAAGACTTACGGAACGGCTATGTTTAAATTTCACAATGCAGAAATTGAATTTGTCGGTGCACGAAAAGAATCTTATAGAAAAGACTCAAGAAATCCGATTGTAACCATTGGAACCTTAGAAGACGACCAAAACAGACGTGATTTTACCATCAACGCTATGGCTATTGCTTTGTATAAAGAGGCTTTTGGCGAATTGATAGACCCTTTTGATGGGCTTGCAGACATTAAGAGCAAAACTATTCGCACCCCACTTGACCCAATAGTTACTTTTTCCGATGACCCACTGCGTATTATGCGTGCAATACGTTTTGCCACACAATTGCATTTCTCTATAGATGAAAATACTTTTAAGGGCATAGTTACAACTTCTAACCGCCTGAATATCATATCAAAAGAGCGTATCAATGAAGAATTAAACAAAATACTATTATCTTCTAAACCTTCCATTGGTTTTTTACTGATGGACAAAAGTGGCGTATTGCCTATCATATTGCCATGGATAGCAGCGTTAAAAGGTGTTGATATTATTGACGGACACGGTCATAAAGAAATATTTTATCACACCATAGAAGTTGTTGATAAAGTTGCGATGAATAGTTCCAACTTATGGTTGATATGGGCGGCCTTGTTTCATGATGTCGGCAAGCCTGCCACTAAGAAATATGTAAAAACGATAGGTTGGACATTTCATCAGCATGAATTTGTTGGAGCCAAAATGATACCCAAAATTTTTCGTCAGATGAAAATGCCCATGAATGAAAAAATGGAGTATGTCAAAAAGTTGGTTCTTCTTCATTTACGTCCAGCGGCTTTGGTGGAAGATGAAGTTACAGATTCAGCGGTTAGGCGGCTGCTGTTTGACGCAGGTGATGACATTGATGATTTAATGCTTTTGTGTGAAGCAGACATTACCTCCAAAAACAAATTTAAAGTAAATCGCTATCTGCACAATTTTGAAATTGTTAGAGGTAAATTAAAAGAAATAGAAGAAAAAGACAGACTACGAAATTTTCAACCTCCTATAAGCGGAGAATTGATTATGGAAGTGTTTAATTTGCCACCATGTCGGGAAATTGGAATCATAAAAACGGCTATTCGTGAAGCAATTTTGGACGGAGTCATTGCCAACGAATATGAATCTTCTTATCAATTTATGTTAAAGGAAGCGGCAAAAATGGGTTTAAGTCCACAGAATAAGTAAAATGTAATTTTCTGTTTATCTGTATATTATAAAAAAAAATGAAGGGTATTCTTGTTTAAGAACACCCTTGGTTTTATTTAAAATATGAAAATAATAAATAAATAATAATTACTCTATTTGGGCAATCCAAATGCGTCTGAAAGCTCTCGCATTTGTTGTATGGACATGCCTTCTGGTTCAAAGCCCATATTTTTTGCAGCGATATAAATCTGTGCGGATTTATTTAATACATCCACTTGGTCAAAGGCTGACATAATATCGGTATCAACAGCAAACACGCCATGTTTTTCCCACATCACCACATCATAGTTATCGGCAATGGTTTTGATGGTTGCATTGGCCAATTCCACACTTGAAGGCAACATATAAGGCACAATACCCAATCCACGAGGGCAAAAAGCCTTTGTTTCTGGTATCATAGACCAAAGTATATGAGTTGCTATATCCTTTTGTAAAAACTTCGGATTATGTGTCATTGCCACCAATTCAATAGGATGTGTATGCAATGAAGCCCTATAAGACGAACCTATTGACAAGAGATAATTGTGTACGCTCAAATGTGAAGGTAGTTCTGAAGTTGGTAAAACAGGCTTATCTGCAATAATGACATAGTTGGCACAATCATCAAGAATGCGAATAACAGAGCCATTATCCATAGGTTTTCTTGCGAGGTCTCTCATTCTGCGATTGGTACCTTTGCAGTAAAAATAAGCACCTTTTAAATAAGGCAAGGTTGTCCCAATAGGTTTAATATCACTGATAGGATGCAGATTTTTTATATTATCATCCACATATTCTGTAATATTAATGGTAATGTTTCCGCCATTGCGTTCAGCCCAACCTTTTTGCCAAAGATAACCAGCCACCTCTGCTACTTGTTCCACTTGATGGCATATATTATTGTTTTCTAATATACTATTCATATCAATTGTGGTAAAAATGTACTAACGATTAAAACGATAAGTCCTAAAACGAGGACACATATAGTTGCTTTGGAAACACCTTTCCATTCTTTGAGAATAATTCCCCAAACATTGGAAAAGACGACATTGAGTGCCATCAGAATACAAAATGCCAATGTCATCAACGTTGGATAATCTGTTAAGAAGCCTTTTCCGAGTGATAGTCCGAAAAATTGGCTGTACCACAATGCTCCTGCAAGGATACAAAATAATAGATTGTTTCCCCATACAGACTTGTTTTTATAATCTCCCCAAGTTTTGTTTTTTTGGTTTTGATAAAAACAATAAATGGCATTGGTAACAAAACCGCCTAATGTTACAAGCAATGTTGCGGGCAATGTTTTGAAAATGTCGGGAGTTTCAGCAAAAGTAATACCTTTACCGAACTCCAACCCTACATTGAAACATCCACTCATAAAACCTGCTAAAAGTGCGATAATTATACCTTTTGGAAAATTAAAATCTTTGACGGCTGCTTTTTTGTCTTCTTCACTTAAAGTGTTAGATTTCATTGCTCCTGCTATACCAATAATAGCAATACCTATCAATGTAACCACAACACCGAGAATGACAGCAAATGTGAGACTATCGAGTGCGTTAAGTTCTGGGAAAAATACATTTAACAATACTGGCCCCATAATAGTTCCTAATCCTGCACATGTTCCTAAAGCGATAGATTGCCCAAGAGCCACGCCCAAATAACGCATACTAAGTCCAAATGTTAATCCGCCAACTCCCCAAAGTACTCCAAACAATATGGTCATCCACAAATTGAACGAATTGGCTTCTGAAAAGAGTTCAAAAAGACTATGTCCGGTAGGAACGGCTAACAAAGCCCCCAAAAACGGAAAAACAAGCCATGCAAACACACCTTGTATCAACCAATAACTTTCCCAACTCCAATTTTTAATTTTGTTAATAGGAACATAACAACTCGATTGACAAAATGCTCCTATGGCAATAATCAATAATCCGAGAAATATCATCATGGCGTCTTATCTTTTAGAGGTTACGTCTTTTTCGTATTGTTGTATGCAGGCGATGAAATCTTCTCCGACTGGCACATTGTTTTTTAGGTTAAAATAATCATAAACAGCACCAAAAGGCAACGATTTTGCTTCTTCTAACAAAGCCAAACGTTCAAATCCTTGTCCATTGTCTTCATATTGACGGAGTATTTGTAAAGGTTCCAAAAGGGCTTGAAGTACGCATTTTTGCGTTGCTCGTGTACCAATAATATATGCTCCGATACGATTGATAGATGCGTCAAAATAATCCAATCCGATATGTGCACGGTCAAGTGCATCAGCACGAACAATTTCTTTGAACAAATCCAATGTTTGGTCGTTCATAATGGTAACATGGTCAGAATCCCAACGAATAGGACGGCTAACATGCAACATTAGTTCTGGCACGTATAACAACAAGGAAGAGACGAAATCAGAAACGTTTTCTGTCGGTTCATAGTGTCCAGTATCAAGAGTGTACATTACTTTTCTCGTTGCACAATATCCTGTGTAGAAATCGTGAGAACCTACGGTGAAACTTTCAAGTCCAATACCAAAGAGTTTTGCTTCAACACAAGATTTCATATTAGGTAATTGTTCGGAAAGGATTTCATCTAAAGAAGCGGCCAAGAGTTCACGATAGCGTTTACGTTCTACGGTAATATCTTTAAGTCCGTCATGCACCCAAATGTTCATAATACAAGGGTCGCCTTGTGCTTTACCCATAGCGTCAGCGATACGGCGACAACGTTTGGTATGTTCTATCCAGAAATTGCGAATATCAGCATTTGGATTGGCTAAACTGAGGTCTCCACTTTTGGGGTGTCCAAATGAGGTGGAGTTGAAATCAAGTTTCATACCGACAGACTTTCCCCAATCTATCCAACTTTGAAAATGTTCTACATCAACTTGATCTCTATCTACAAATTTTCCTCCGAAATCGCCATAAATTTCGTGGATATTCAAACGTTGTTCACCTGCAAGCAGACTATTGACAAATTCAATATCTTTACGCACTTCATCAATGGTTCTAGCACGTCCAGGATAGTTGCCCGTTGTTTGAATACCACCAGAAAGCCCTTTATTACTTTCAAAACCCATTACATCATCGGTTTGCCAACAATGTAAGGAAATTGGGGTCTTTTCAAGTTTGGCAATTGCTTCATCGGTATTGATACCTATAGCAGCATAACGTTCCTTGGCTATTTCATAGGATTTTTGGATTTGCTCTTCACGTTTCATGGTTATTTGTTTTTTATATTTATATTTTATTTTATGATGCAAAAATATAAAAAAAAACATTCGCTCGTACTAAAAAAATGATTTTCCTAATTATTAATTGCTAATTGTAATCAAGTTTGACCAATATGGAGGTAGGAATTAAAAGTAAAAAAAAGTATAATGCCAATGTCATAAAAAAAAATGTTATCTTTGTCCATTCGTAGAAATATAGCATAATTTATGATAAAAATAGGTGTTATCGGTGTTGGGCATTTGGGAAAAATTCATTTAAATTGCCTAAAACATATAGAAACCATAGATTTGATTGGTTTTTATGATACAAATGACATAATGGCTAAAGAGGTAGAACAGGTTTATCATATCAAACGTTTTTCTACAGAGATGGATTTGATAAATCAGTGTGATGCAATAGATATTGTTGCTCCTACAAGTTGTCATCATACGATAGCTATGCACGCTTTGAGAATGGGCAAGCATGTATTTTTAGAAAAACCAATTACTTCAACTTTAGCAGATGCCCAAGAGATTGTTACTTATAGCAAGACCAACAATTTAAAAGTTCAGGTCGGACACGTGGAAAGATTTAACGATGCTTATTTGGAAGCCAAACCTTATTTGCACAATCCATTGTTTGTAGAGGCACATCGATTGGCTGAATTTAATCCGCGTGGGACGGATGTATCGGTAGTATTGGATTTGATGATACATGATATTGATATTTTGCTCAATATGATAAAATCACCGATTAGTTACATTAGTGCAAATGGTGTTTCTATTGTAAGTCATCAACCGGATATTGCCAATGCTCGCATAGAATTTGTCAATGGGGCAACTGCCAATCTTACGGCAAGCAGAATTGCACTAAAAAAAATGAGAAAAATG
Organism: uncultured Bacteroidales bacterium; assembly: GCA_937892025.1. Taxonomy (GTDB): domain Bacteria; phylum Bacteroidota; class Bacteroidia; order Bacteroidales; family WCHB1-69; genus UBA1205. Next base: position 2,207 of record CALAVA010000233.1, on the reverse strand, counting down.
CGTGTTTTTCAGCCTAATGCCTATATTACTATGGATTTTTTGGTCAAAGAGGCTGACATTATGCGTTTAAGGGATTATGTTCCTGAAGATGACAATGATGCATTTCCACTCATTGTGGATTTAGGAGAAAACAGAGGCAAAAAACGTATTTTTATAGAATCTCCACGCAAACCCTCTATTAACGCTATTGAGACTGAATTACAAACGTTTGCAGATAGTATTATCAATGACAAACCTTGTCAAATATCCGCTGAAGATGGGTACAAAGCCTTGGAGGTCGCCTATCAGATTATGGACATTATGGAAAAACAAACACAAAAAATAAAACAAAGCCCTCAAAATTTATGAAAAGACTTTTTTGCTTGATAAGTATAGGTGTTATTGGAATTTTGAGTTTTTCTGCTTGTAATCCGAAATTAGAAATACCCTCTTATTTATATATAGATTCGGTTTCGTTTTCTTGTTTAGAATCTCAAGGTTCAGCCTCTTGTCGCATACCTGACATCAGAGTTGTGGTAAATGGAGATGATAGAGGTTCTTATGAACTGCCTGCAACTGTACCTATTTTACAGACAGGCAATTCCCAAATTAGACTATGGGCTGTGGTTTATAAAAATGGACTTCCTCAACAACGAGTTGTAAACTATTTATATAGTTTATATGAAACCAATATTGTCTTACGTTCAGGTCAAATAGACACACTACGCCCCTCTTTTTCTTATGCAGATGGAACGCAATTCTATTTAAATGAAGATTTTGAATCTGCAGGGAACAAATTTATGGCAAGTGGAAAAGCATTTTCTACAACCACTGATTCTACTTTGCTCTTACATGTTAAAGGAGAAAACAACACACATTCTGGCATAGTATTGTTTGACGAAACAGATACAAATAGATATTTTGAAATGCGTACTATTTCACCAATTTATCTCATAGGCACAACAACAACATTCTGTTTTTTAGAACTGAATTGTTCTTGCAGTCAAAATATAGAAGTTGGAATGTATATTAAAAATACCCAAACTGGCGGTTCTCGACAACAACACATCGCCAATATTACCGCCACAACAGATAGAAGCACTTGGCGAAAATTATATGTCAATTTGTCTGAGGCTATGGCCAATATGGGCAACTACGAAACAAATTTTGATATTTATATCAAAGGATATGCAGGAGATTCTGCTAAAGACACGTTCTTATTAGATAATATCAAAGTAGTATATATGTAATGAAACAAAAACAACATATCCTTATCTTATCCTATGTAATATTAGATTACCTTGCAACATTGCTTGCATGGTTTTGTTTTTTTGTCTATCAAAAAACAACAATACAAGGACAATATGAACCTTTTGCATGGAAATTGGTCTTTGAAGACACTAAATCTGCTATATATTTGTTTGTCATTCCTTTAGCGTGGATAATCTTATTTTTTTTGTGGAACACCTATAATAATATCCTTTTAAAATCAAGATTAAAGGAATTATTAGATACCTTTAAACAAATACTTGTTGGTACAATAGTGTTATTTTTTGTAATTGTATCAGAATATTCTATTACAAACTCTACGGAATATTTGAAATTGTTTGCCATTTTGTTTGGTGTACATTATACTTTTGTCTGTATTTTTAGAATGTTATATATTAGCATAATAAAAAGACAAAAACGAAAAGGAAAATTTCCGATTAGGACAGTTTTGGTAGGTAAATCAACCTTGTGTGCAGAATTGCATCAGCGTTTACAAAAAGAACAACACGAAAATAATTACCAAATAATTGGTTATATTTCCATAGAAATAGAAGATTATATTAACAATATAAATAATTATACAAATCCAATTATAATTACAAATTTGTTTAAAGAATATGAATGCAAAACTGATGAAAATGGTGTAGAGCATGAATTAGCTTCTAATAGTTCTGGTAATGCTAAATTATATACTGATGAAGAAACTGGCGAACAGTACTATATGGATCTTGAAGGTAATAGAGTTTCTATAGATTCTGTTGCTGATTCTGGTGTAACATCTAAAGCTACTTTTAGTGCTTCACAAAAAGGTTGGGGCAGACACTTAGCTAATGTTATTAAAGGTGGAGATACTATTATTGGTACAATCAGTAGCGGCATTGCTAATAAGATGGGTAGAAGTAGAATTGGATTTGTAAGAAATGCTGGTGAAAAACTTGGAGAAGCAATATCTAGTAGCT
>CALAVA010000232.1 GCA_937892025.1 uncultured Bacteroidales bacterium | reverse complement strand
TATTTGATTATTAATTAATTTTTAAAATTTTAATATTAAAATCTTTTAGTTTTTTGTTAATCAAAATTTATTGCTTCATCTTTTGTCATAAAGAAATGAATACCATTGCTACATTCTACATTATATTCTAAATTGAAATCATCAATTATAATTTCTTTGCCTACTTCATAGGTAAAAGAAGAATTGTAAATTGAAATGGCTTTATTTGCCCCATCTATTGCAACTACTTTACATTTGTTTGTTCGACATTTATTTCCGTTTATAGAAAATACAACAGCACCAGCAGGTATCTCTAATGTAACTATAATATTATTTTGGCACTTCTTATAACCTATTATAGCGTCCGACAATATCTTACCTTTGCGATATTCAATTAAATTTCCTATTGCACCTCTTAAATTAGCATCATTTAAATCCGCATATCTTAAATCCGCATTACTTAAATCAGCATATCTTAAATCAGCACCATTTAAATTAGCATGTCTTAAATCAGCATATCTTAAATCAGCACCTTTTAAATCAGCACCTTTTAAATTAGCATCATTTAAATCAGCATATCTTAAATCCGCATATCTTAAATCCGCATTACTTAAATCAGCATGCATATTTTCCCAATCTTCACAATTTTGATTGAGATACTGTTGATGATTTTCTAATATTTTAACAAATTCTTCTTGTGTTATTGTTTTCATAGTTTTAAGTTTTTAAAGTTCCGATACTATTTTTCTTTTTCATTTTGTGCTTCTATTACAATATTTGTCATCATCTCGCGGATAATAGAGTTCTGGGCAAGTGTTCGTAATCCATCGTCAACAACATCTCGCGTGGCTTTCACAATACACGTGTAAGTTCCGTTTGCCCCTTGACTTAACAAAATGAAATTGTTGTACTTTGCAATTGCGTCAAATGCCAATTGCCGGTCATCCGTGAATTTTACCTCTACTAATTTGTTCTTTTTCTCCATTTTTTTTGATTTTTTAATGTTATTAAAGTAGTACAAATATAACTATATTCTTACGTTTTTTCAACCTCTTTGATGTTGTTAACAACTGATTGTTCAATACGTTGTAGTTGGCGTTGGATTTTGTATTGGTATATTTTTTTGATTGCTTTGCGGTTGAGGTTGAGGTATTGTTTAAACTGCTCCAATAGTACTTGCACATCGGCTATCTCCTCCTCTATCTTATCTAACGCAACATCTTCCTTGTATCCTGCACCCGAAAGATATATTATCAGTGCCTCGCAGAGTTCAAAGGCTTCTTCGTTGAATTTTTTGATTTGGTTTTTCATTCCGTAATGCTGAATGATTTTCATTTCGTCTGTCATATCAATATCCTGTTTTGGTTATTCGTAAATGTTCTTTTGCATAACTTATTTGTGTCCGCATATTGTCGGCTTGATGTTTTGCGGTTTTGTTTAGTTGTTCAACCCACGTTAGTAAAGCGTCCTCATCGGCAATAAGCGATTCTACGTACTTTTTAGCCATTGTAGCGGAAAGTTCTTTTACGTGCTTGAAGTTATCGGCAAGGGCTTTATTGTATGCCAAATCGAAGGCTTTTTGAGCCTCCGCAAGCATTAATCCTGTGCGGCTGATAACGTAGTTTAGTCCGCCCAAGTATTCAACAAGCAAATCTCCGTTGTCGATTGATGTTGGTGCGTTGTCAAGTATCTTTTGATACTCGTTTGCTTCCGCTTTTATTTGTTCAGTGGTTCGCATTTTCAAGTTCCTTTAATGATTGTCCAATATCTCTCTCGCTTTCCGTGCGTTTGATACGTGTTTCATAACTCAAAGTTTTAACAATTACAACATTCACTTGCCCATATAATTAGCCCAAACGCAATTGATAAACCTATTATTAAATGTGATACAAAACAAACACAATCAAGGTTTGTCATTCCTTCTGGGTCAGTTTTATTTAACCATTCTTCAAATTTTTTTAAGGTCATTGATTAAGAGATTAGAGGGTTGATAAATATTCTTTGAAATTTTCAAGAAATTGAGGTCTGTAAATAGCAGACCTATTGACAGTAATGTAATTACAGTCGGTTATATTCATAATAAGCCATTCATAAACTTTGCCAATTAATGCTTGTTTCGCTTCTTCAAACTGCTTGTCTTTCCATTTTGCCATCATCATAGCACCGCAATAGGCTTCTCCTGCAACTGTTTCATAGTTCTCTTTGTCATCGTTGATTTGCCTTTGAATTTTAAAGGCTTTTTCTTCGTTTGTCATAGTTTTAATTATTTTCATCATTAGTATAATCAAAATATTTTATTTGAATTTTATGAATATTTGTTCTATCGTTATAACACACTGATATTCCATTTTTACTTAAGCAATCTATAAGTGATTTGTATTTTGATTCACATATATCTTCATAATTCCTCAATTCGTTTACAGAATCTTCTAATGCCCTGTTGTACCAATATTTTTCCTCTTTGGTTTCAGGTATTCTGCCTTTCATTACAAAGATATTACCACCATAGAATTTCATTCTTAATGTTTCTAAAAATTGTATCCAAATCTTTTTCATTGTCGTAGTTTATAAATTGGTTTAAAGTGTCATTTTCTTTTTAAAATCTTTTAATGATTCTTCTATGTCAATAAGATTGTAATAATTTGGATTCAGTTTTGCAAGCAAATCCAAGTATCATAATATTTGTTTTTTAAGTTATTCAAATTTCTTCATATTCATATTCCATTTCATTTTCGCTAATAGAGCTTTCAAAGTTGTATTTAAGTCCAAAAGTGCCGAAGGTGTCTAAAAACCAATCAAAGCACCATTCTTGCACATAATCAAGTTCTTGCTCAGATATAGTTTCATTATCTACTGACTTAACCATATCATCAAAACTCTGCTCATGCTTACTGTTCCAATCTCTGTCAATCTTGTTGAAGTTTCCCAAGATTGTCTTATCAGGTTGATGAATGTATCTATCCATATCAGCGATTATGCTTTCAGCACTTGCAGCGGCATACTCCTCTACGTAATCATCATAATTGTCATGCAGGTCACCCATCTCATCTAATGCGTCATTACAAAGGTCAATGAGATAATTATATACTCTGTTGTAATTCAAATAGCTTTTCATAATTAAAGTGTTTTAATAAGTTCACGTTCTTTTTTAATATTATTATTCACAATATCAAGAGATTCCTTTTGGTTATACCATGTAGTACACCAATGAGGTACACATACTACCATCAAATGGTCATTGATAGACTGTGTCAGAATATTCTTAATCTTAGTCAGCTCTTTCTGCATCTCAAGTTTCTGACTATAACCCTTAGGATACTGGTGGATGTCTATATTAATATAAAATCCGTCATAATATCCTTGTTCCAAGAACACATCATAGTATGTAAAATTCTCCTCGTCAATCAGAAATTTTACATCTTTATAGCATTCTTTTGCTATCTCATATTCCTCATCTATTAAGAGATTGACTATATTGTCATAAGTCAAATCTTCATCATCAAGATAATCATGCCATGCCCTGAAGTCATTGACTTCATCATCAGAAGGATAGTAACCTTCATTCTTATAACCTAATGTGCAAATCCTTTCAGAAGGACGATAATTCCATGCTCCCATAGTGTTAATATTTAACATGTTATTTTTTTTAAAAAAAGGGCTCTCATTTATTTGAGAGCCTTATAAACCTAAACTCTTGCAATACAATATTCAGTACCAAATATTTTTTGAGTGTTATAACTGCCGTCATAAGAGTTTAACACTGAAGCCCAGCCATCATATCTGAGGACTTCATCAACCCAGTCTTTAAGACCCAACTCAGTGTTGTCATTTTTAACAGCCTCTATCCACAGTTCTTTGTCATCAAGAAGCCTTTCTTTCGCTTCTTCTTCCAATAAATCATATTCTCCAACATAATATTCTTTATTATAGATGGATAGCGTTAATTCTCCCTCTATCTCAACATGTGTATAATCATCAAAGCCATAACGTTCTTCAATAAGAAGTGCGAGAATCCTGCAAGCGTCATAATCACTGCAAGAATGATAATCAGTTATCTCATCAACATCTCTTTTAATGCTATCAAATTGTTCCATAGTAATTGTTTTTAGTTTTTCTAATTGTTTATTTATGATAGTACTTACAATTTTATCTTTATCATCAGCAGGTTGCCTATCTACTATTTCAATTAGATCATTTAAATCTAAATCCAATACTTCTTGTACTTTTGTTAAATCTCTTTCCATTGTTTTTGATATTGAAGAAGATAGTCCTTCAACATTTACTGCATTAATATTTTTTTTCATAAATTCTAGCTCCTTTTCTTAAAACCTAAACTTACTAATTATTATTATATCACATTTTGGCTTGTTGTCCCGATAAAAAGCAATATTTCAAAATATTAATGGGACAATTATATAGGTGATATATATGATTGGTAATAATTTGAAATATGCAAGAGAAGAACTAGAGATGACTCAAAAAGAACTTGGTTATGTCTTTGGTGTTAGTCAAAGCACTGTTGCTGGATGGGAAAATGCTATTGATGTAATTCCATTTATTAAACTAATTAGATTTTGTAATCTATATAATTATTCATTAGATTTTATTTGTGGCTTTACTAGAAAAAATATTGAATATGGTAGTTTTAAAACAGATAAAAATAAAATTGGAAAGAAATTAAAAGAGTTAAGAACTAAACTTAAACTATCTCAACAACAACTCGCTGATGATTGTGGATTTTTTAAATCAACTTATGGCAATTATGAAGTAGGAAGATACTTAATTAACACCATGACTATTTATAGTATTTGTAAAACTTATAATGTTTCTATGGATTATTTAGTAGGTAGAATCAATGATTCTAAAATTAATAAATAGCAAAACGAGATAAATGCTCAAATAGCAAATATCTCGTTTTATCTTTCTAAATCATCATCTTTACTTGTATAACTATCATATTCATTTTGAATTTTATTTAAATCATTATCATCAATAATTTCTTCTTCGTGTAATTCTTCTATAAATTCATCATATTTATCAGTAGAGAAGAACTTATCTTTTAAGAACTTTATAAACTTATTCCATAACTCTCTAAAATAATTTAATGCCTGTTCCAAGTTAAATACTTTTTCTTCTAATTCATCAATAGTATCATTGGCATCACCTAAGTCATCTTCTAATTCTTCAATTCTCTCATCACGATTTTTAATCTTTTTATTTAAATTCCTAACTTCGTTAGAGTGTTCTCTTAAATCATCTTCATATTTTTTTAAGATAATATTTATAGAATTTGCATCTCTTAAATTTGAGGTAGTATCATTTGTTTGTTCTATATAATTTTTAATTTTATCAATATCAACACTCGAAATAGTGAAGTTGTTTTTATTCATCATTGTTGGTTTTAAGCTATTAATAATATCATTTATCTCATTAGATTTATTTTGCAATTCATCTGCTTTGTTATTTAATTCTTTAAGTTGCTTTTTATATTTTTCTTGTTCTCTTTTGAATTTTTTATACCCGTTCATATTAGCAACATTAATATCAATATTTCTTCCTTCTTCTTTTTCTTTAAGAGTGTAGTTTAAATGATAAATCCTATTGAATGAATTAATACAATATATTCTCATTTTATCTTGAATATTTTTTAAACTAACTTTTGTAAATACATCAGATTTACCAACTTGTTTTTCCATACCATTTTTCATTCCATCTTTAAATGGAACACCAACAATATGTAAATGTGGTGATGATTCATCAAAATGAATTGTAGCATTAGCTATCTTAAAATTAGGAACAACATTTTCTAAATCATGAGCTTGTTCTTTAAATACATCAATCATTTTCTTTTGAAATTTATCATCTTTATCAGACCAAAAATCCATATCTCCAAGTTCAATAATTATTTCACAAGCAAGATCTCTTTTATTATCATTTGAAATATGATTAAAATAATTATCTATTTTTCTATCATTTCTAGTTTGTTTTTCATTATATTTAATTCTTGATTCTTCAAATAAATCTAAATATAAGTTTTTAGTATCTTCTACAACAGAAGAAGTTCCTTTAATCGTGCAAATTAATTCTTGTTCTTCATCATATTTTCTTAAATTATGTTTATCAACTTTTGAAAGCTGTTGATGATTTTGTATTGCATTATTAGATAGAGAAGTAGTTCCTGTTTCAGTATTTTTTGCACTTCTTCTTGCTTTTTTAGATTTATTTCTATCATTGCTTAAATGTAGTGAATAACCTAATTCTTTTTGTTCTTCCATATATTTTTACCCCCTTTAAATAGAGCCTTCTAATACAAAAGAGTAGTTTGTATATAGAAGGTATATTTTGCTCGTCAAAATCTCTAACCCCCTATATATTTTGACATTGCACGTTGTTTATATCAAAATATGGGGGCTAAGGTTTACCACCTTAGAATCCGTTTGCCTTATTTCGTAATACTCCAAATGCTAAAGCATAAGGAGTAAAACTTCATAAGTCATTTGATAAAATACAAAGCACTGCTTTTTATTTTATCTTTGTAAATTATTCAAAGTAATTGCAAACTTCGTAAGCAATTATTTTCATAATTTATTTTACAATCTATCGCCAATTTCATCAGCATTGCTGACAAAACTTGCCACGATTGTTATAACTTTTTTTAGAAAAAAGTTAGCAAAAAATCTTTTTTATGTAGATAACATCAAAAGCAAAAAAGTATTTTTGTTTTGATGTTTTTCCATTATGTTTTTATCTTTTGTTAGTCAAGAATTTCTTGGGGCAACTATCGTTGTTCTTGACTAACATCATTAAATTTCTTATTCAGATCTTCTTTCATTTTTTCTATTTCTTTTAATATTTCTTCTTTTCTTTTTTTAGTTTCTTCATCAAGTTCATAAACCCTACAATTAGTTTTTTCTGGTATAGTAGTAAATACATCTTCTTTATTATCTAATAAACATTTTTCATCATTACCAATATAAATAACTCCTAATTGTAGTTTATCTATCTTATCCATTTTTTGATAATCTTCTATTGGGAATACTCTTACTATATTTCTATTTTCATAATCATTGAAGAACATTACTTTATCATCATAATAGTAAGTTGCTTCAAAATATCCTACATTGTAATATTGTCTTAACGTAAATATTATTTCACTAACTTTTTCTATTGGTAGGTATTCACTAAATCTTAATTTAGTTACTACATTACCTAGTAGAGCATAATCGGTTTTATCAAGATAACCTGCATCATAAAGTTCATTACAAGGTTTACAAATACTTTCTCTAAAATTAACTTCACCAATTCTTACTTTTTTATTTCCATAATATTCTAGTTCTACATTATCAACATATCTCATTATCAAATCTGATTTTTCACTTCTTGTATAATCTTTCCACATATAAGTATGTTCTTCATATTCTTCTGGGTAAACTATTTTATTTATATAATCAATATCTCGTTTGATTAATATATCTTCTGGTGTAAATTTTAGTTCTTCACATATATCACAATCTTTTATTTTTGACTCCAAATTATTAATTGCATCTTCAACAATTTCTCGCTCGCTATCATATTCTTCAATCGTAAATGAGCCATTAATATATGCTTTTCTAATTCTTTCAAACTTTATTTTTTGTTCGTTAAGTTCTTTAACTAATTTATCTTTTGGATTATCTAATTTTGTTTTAATCATTGGAAGTAGTGTTTGATTTACTATCGCATCATATTCTTGAATTTCATTTATAAAGTTATCAAATTCTTTTTCAATATCAGATTCTTTAATTGATATTTTGCAATCGTGACATTGATAATAGTAATAAACATTTCCATTTTTCTTTCTAGTAGCATTACCACCTAATATTCTTTGACATTTAGGACATTTAAGTTTTTGCAAGAATAAATAGTCTTTATCTCTTTTATAATTTCTTGAATTTCTTCTTGACATCTTCCTCGCCAAGTCCGACAATTCTGAATGCTTCCACCATAATTTCCGGATCGTGATTTCTTACAGCACCGCTTGAAAGCTCAACACCATTACATACAAGGTCATACTGATATGCAAGAATATCAAGCGGATTCTGATTCTTCAGCGCATCCATACCTCCCTGCGGCATTGAGAAAGGATTGTGACAGAATTCCAGAAGACCTGATTCCTCTCCTATCTCATACATCGGGAAGTCAACTATCCAACAGAACTCATATCTTTCCCTATCCATATGACCTTCACACTCTGCACCCAGCATTTTTACTGCAACACCAGCTATCTTCTGCGCAAGAGTCTTCTTTCCTGCTCCAAATACCACCAGGGAATTAGGTGTAAGACTTAGTTTTTTTGTAACAGCCTCAACAATTTTTGGATCAGCATTTACAAACTTAGCAATTCCACCAGCAATATTTCCACTCTCATCACATTTCATCCAATAAGCCTTTGCTCCTGCCTGAACCTCAATGTCAGCGCATATCTTATCAATCTGCTTTCTAGTGAGCGTGCAATTTGAAACAGGTACAGCCTTGATAACATTCCCCT